>JANXWX010000261.1 GCA_025350915.1 Nitrosomonadales bacterium | reverse complement strand
GAGTTGGGCCAGGGCGCGATGGGTACTGTCTATAAGGCAGTAGACCCGTTGATTGATCGTATTGTCGCGATTAAAACGATTAACTTGAGTCTTGCCCTGGATGAAAAGGATGAGTACGAGTCCCGTTTCTATCAGGAAGCCAAAGCTGCGGGCCGTTTAAGTCACCCTAATATTGTGACCATATACGATGTGGGCAAAAGCGGGGAGATTGCCTATATTGCGATGGAATTTTTACAGGGGCGCGAGTTAAGAGACATGCTCAACGACGGCAAGCGTATGCCGGTTGAACAGGTGATCAATGTGGTTGCCCAGGTGGCCCAAGGGCTGGCCTATGCGCATGAGCACGGCATTGTTCATCGTGATGTGAAACCTTCCAATATCATGATCGTACGTGACGGGCATGTGAAAATTACCGATTTTGGCATTGCCCGCATGGCCTCGGCAGCTGTCCGTACCCAGACGGGTATGGTGCTGGGTTCGCCAAAATATATGTCGCCGGAACAAGTAGTGGGCAAGTTGACCGATCAGCGTTCGGATATTTTCTCGCTCGGAGTGATGTTGTATGAAATGCTGACGGGACAAGCACCTTTCGCCGGTGAGAATGTCAATGCCATCATGTATCAGACCTTGAACAGCGTGCCCCCGCCACCGAGCTCATTGAGCCCGAATGTGCCGGAGATGCTCAATTTCATTGTTGCGAAAGCGCTCGCAAAAAAACTCGAACACAGATACCAGGATACCAAGGAGTTTGCATCGGATTTGTACGCCTGCCGGGACAGGTTGCCCCGCACAGCGGCAAACCGTGATGCTGCCAAAGCGAACAGTATTGTGGCAACGAGCGCAGCACGGCCGGATGTATTGTCTTCGGCAAAGCATGTAGATACAAGCGAGGATGAATCAAAGCCAGTGGCGACACTGGGGCTTTCCTCTGCCTTTGACTCTGCGGCAGCAACGATGCGTCTGGCCGCATTAACAGGAACGGCTGCAGATGCGGAAGAGTTTTCCAAAACTTTCAAAATGCCTATTCCAAGTGCGGATGATATCAATAAAGAGGCGCCTGTATTGTCAGTAGTGGCCTCACCTGCTGCGGTCAAAGCAAAGACCGATCCGCAGATTTTTGCCAAACCCAAACCGGCTATAACTAACACGGTTGTTCTGAATACGCCACTGCCCAAAGATGATTCGAATAGCGGTACGTTGCTGCTTATTGTCGTTGTTGTACTGGTATTGCTGGGTTTGTTATCCGTATTTATTTTCTAGTTATCCGCTGAATATTTTCCTGTATGTCAGTTGATAATACGGTGAAAAACTTTTTCAATCTTCATCCCTCCAGCCTGCTGTTTGTTCTGATGCTGTTCGTGTATTCAGTGGCGATTTTTATATGCTTTATTATATGCAAACAGCTCTGGTTCAGCTGGTTGCTGGCCGGCCTGTTGTTATGCGCATTCGTTTACTACGTGTGTAGGGATGTGGCGCTGATATTGCCTTCTTCATATATAAAATTACGCCCGGATGGCGATAGTATTATGCTGGTAACGCGCAATGGGGTTGAAATAAGTGGTCAGCCTGCACGTGATAGCCTGGTCACATCAGTGCTGACTATTTTGAATTTTGTGCCAACAGAGTTACAGCGAGTTCGTAGTATTGTTATTTTTCCGGATAGTATGGACAAGGAAGCGTTCCGTGAGATACGTGTGCAATTGAAGTGGCGTAGAGTTTGAAAATCACAATAAATTATAAGCGTGCAGGTCTCACCAGATAATTCGGTGGCGCCAATATGCTCGGTTTCGCCAGAGGTAAGGCCTCCGGATAATCTTTACTGAAATGCAGTCCCCGGCTTTCGTGGCGTGACATGGCGCTTTGTACAATCAAATCTGCACTGAGTACCAAGTTTCTGAGCTCGAGTAAATCTGCGCTGATGTGAAAGTGATTGTAATACTCGTTAATTTCTTCATGCAGTAACTTGATACGATGTTGAGCCCGCTGCAAACGTTTTGTAGTTCGCACGATACCAACGTAATCCCACATGAAACGGCGCAGTTCAGCCCAGTTGTGCGAGATCACCACCGCTTCATCTGCATCGGTTACCTGGCTTTCGTCCCACCTGGGTAACGTGGTGAACACTGCGGATTCTTGTGAAAGTATATCGATCGCAGCCGCTTCGGCGAACACCAGGCACTCGAGCAATGAGTTGCTGGCCAGTCGGTTAGCACCATGTAAGCCGGTATGTGCTGTTTCACCTATGGCATATAGATGGTCGACATCAGTGCGTCCCCTTAAGTCAGCCATAAGACCGCCACAGGTGTAATGTGCGGCTGGCACTACTGGAATGGGTTGTTGCGTTATATCGATGCCCAGCTCCAGGCAGCGCGCATAGATATTGGGAAAGTGTTGCTGTAGAAATGCTTTTGATTGATGCGAGATGTCGAGATAGACGCAATCCAGACCGTGGGTTTTCATTTCAAAGTCTATTGCGCGAGCAACCACATCGCGCGGAGCAAGTTCTGCGCGCTCGTCATGCCTGGGCATAAAGCGAGTTCCGTCGGCCAGCTTGAGGATGCCTCCCTCGCCCCTCACCGCTTCGCTGATCAGGAAAGACTTGGCATGGGGATGATAGAGGCAGGTGGGGTGAAACTGAATAAATTCCATATTGGCTACCCGGCAACCGGCACGCCAGCCCATCGCGATGCCGTCACCGGTAGCCGTGTCCGGATTCGTTGTATACAGATACACCTTACCGGCCCCGCCTGTCGCAAGAATTGTATTGTGAGCGCTAATGGTGATAATTTCCCCGCTGGGAATGTTGAGGGCATAAGCGCCATAACAGCGGTTGTCCTGATGCCCCAATTTATTGCCGGTAATGAGGTCAATGGAGATGTGATGTTCCAATAACGTAATATTGGGATGGCTCCTCACTTTCGCAGCAATACTTTGTTGCACCGCCAGACCTGTGGTGTCAGCCGCATGAATGATACGGCGGTGACTATGTCCGCCTTCACGTGTCAGGTGATAATTGTTGTCATTATCACGACTGAAGGGCACGCCTTGTTGAATTAGCCAATCTATTGAAGCCTTGCCATGTTCAACCACATAACGTGTAGTAGCCGGGTCACACAAGCCGGCACCGGCAACGTCGGTATCGCGAATATGCTCATCCCAGGAGTCTTCGGGTGACAATACGGCTGCAATACCTCCTTGTGCCCAGGAACTTGCACCGTCCAGTAAGGCTTTTTTGGTTATGACCGCGACTTTTTGCCGGTCAGCCAGTTTGAGGGCCAGGGATAAGCCAGCCAGGCCACTACCGATGATAAGGGAATCAAATTTAAACATGTGGCTACTTGCCTGCTTTCTGGAAAGGCTGAACTATAGCAAAATAAACTGCCCCGGTAAGTTTCCAATAAAACCACACGTCCGAGTGAACTAAACGACTATGCTTGTGTCTTTAGGGGTACAGCAGGCAATGCTGACGCTGCGAGTCTGTCCGGTTATACTAGTGCGTCTCATGGTTTGAAAATGAGACAAACGAAATCTATAGTTCAGGAAAAACCGGGAATGGGCGACAAAGAAGTAGATCAGCAATTAGTGGAACGTGCCCAGCGCGGGGAAAAACACGCGTTTGAATTGCTGGTCATTAAATACCAGCGCAGGTTGCAACGCTTGATTTCGCGTTTTGTACGCGATGCTGCGGAAGCGGAGGATGTCACCCAGGAGGCTTTTATCAAGGCATACCGTGCGTTGCCTGGTTTTCGCGGCGATAGCGCTTTTTACACATGGCTGTATCGGATCGGCATCAATACTGCAAAAAATTATCTGGTCGCACTGGGCAGGCGTGCTCCTACTAGCAGCCAGTATGACTTTGGTGAAGATGAAGATTTTGAAGAAGTGAGCTTGCTTCAGGATGTCAGCACGCCAGAAAATGAATTAATGAGCAAACAAGTAGTGGAGGTAGTGAACTCTTCCTTGTCACAGCTGCCTGATAATCTGCGTACCGCGTTGACACTGCGCGAAATTGAAGGCCTGAGTTATGAGGAAATTTCCGAGGTAATGAGTTGTCCTATTGGCACAGTACGTTCCAGAATATTTCGGGCGCGCGAGATTATTGCAGCTAATTTACGCCCGCTGTTGGGCACAAGTATCGACAAGAGGTGGTAAGAATGAAACAGAAAATCTCAATTTTGATGGATGGCGAATTAACCGCCGAAGAAACAGAATTGTTGTTGGGGAAGATTAAACGACATCCCGAGGCCCGGAAAGACTGGCAGGATTTTCATTTGATCGGCGACGCGCTGCGACAGCCTGATTTTGTACACAAGGACATCAGCGCGGCGATTTTTGAACGTTTAAAAAATGAACCAACCGTTTTGGCCCCACATAATAAACGGAATAGTAAAGCCGGCTATTTTGCGATGTCTGCGGTGGCTTCCATTATGGCGATAGCCTTTCTGTCCTGGTTGTCGGTGCAGATAGATACTGTTCCACTGCATCAGCAAGTGTTACAGGCGAAAATCGACACGCATCAGCCTAACTTGCCTGTCAATGAACAGATCAATGATTATCTACTGGCACATCAGGAGTTTTCCCCAAGTACAGATATGCGCGGAGCGTCATCTTACATTCGTACTGTGTCCTACAGGCAGAACGGAGCGGGGCAGTAGTGCGAAACAATATGTTGAGACTAAACTCTGGTTTGGTATTTGTTTTTCTGCTGGTGGCAACTGTGAGCACCTTTGCCGAGCCGTTACCTGTGGAGGGCAACAGCTGGCTCAAGAAGATGGTTTTGGCTGCACATAAAACCGATTACAGCGGTACTTTTATTTACCAGTCCGGTAATTATGTTGAAACATCTCGAATTACCCATATATTTGATGGCGTAAATGAGCTTGAAAGACTAGAGGGTCTTGATGGCGAGCGTAGCGAAATAATTCGTAAAAATGGCCAGGTGTGGTGTTATCTGGGCGATCGAATGGTGTTGGCTGCAAAGCAAGAGGGGGCGCGTACTTTCCCCGCATTGTTGCCCGAGCAACTGTCTTTGTTGGCTGAAAATTATGTGACTAGTCCCGGGGAAGAAATCAGGGTCGCCGGTTTTCAGGCGCACAGCATCATATTTCAACCCCGGGACAAGATGCGCTATGCGCACAAAATGTGGGCGCAAAGTGATACAGGCTTGTTGCTTAAAGCCGTTGTCCTTGACGAACACAGTCATGTAATTGAACAGTATGTATTTACGCAACTAAAAATTGGCGGCGATATCGATCGAAAATGGGTTTCGGAGAGAAAAGCGGCAGGCAAAAATATCGTTGAAAATTTTGACAGCAATGCCAATGGCCGTTCAAGACCAAGTGAAAGTGGTTGGCTTGTGTATGCATTACCTGCCGGCTTTAAAAAAATCACCGAAGTCACCCGCCGCATGCGGGATAATCAGGGGCTAGTGGCACATTTGGTTTATTCAGATGGCCTGGCTGGAATCTCGGTTTTTATCGAAAAGCTTCGTGATAAAACAGCGGTAAAAGCGGGTTTTTATAGCAAGGGCGTCATTCAAGTGTACTCAAAAATGCTGGATGAAAACTTGTTGACTGTTGTCGGTGAAGTACCGGCACATACTGTGATGCAGGTAGCCGAGTCTGTCAGGTATGGAGGGCATCAATAATGCTTGAAACGCGTGCAATTGTGGTTAGTCTGGATGGTAACGATGCTCTGGTTGAGTCCCTGCAGGGCGGCGGTTGTGGAAATTGCGACAGTGAAAACGGTTGCGGCTCCGGTAAATTATCTCAGTTGTTTTGCAGCGAACCCCGGCGTTTTCGGGTACGCAATGAAGCCAATGCGCAAGTTGGGTCTATGGTTCAAATAGCGCTGGCAGATGGTTTACTAATGCGCAGTGCGTTACTGGTTTATTTGTTGCCGCTCATGTTGTTGCTGGTTGGGGCAGTAGTTGGCGCGGGGCTGATTAATGATGGTCAGGATAAGGATTTCTATTCGGCATTAGGCGGCTTGACAGGGCTGATTGCAGGTTTTGTAATTGCGAGGAAATTATCAATGCGCCGAAATATCACATCTGTCGCATTACCGGTAATTTTGCCCAAGCAAGCTGACATTTAAAGAGTGTTGATCAATAAGGTGTAGTCGCTACCCGTGAACGAAGAAGGAAAAGGAAATGTTGAAGAAATTATGTACGCTTATGTTTTTAGGTTTATTTGCACAATACGTTGCCGCAAAAGATCTGCCAGACTTTACTACATTGGTAGAAAAAAATAGCGCCGCAGTCGTGAATGTGAGCATTACGCAAGCAGTACAAAATTCACAATTGAATCCTGCTATCCCGGGTTTGCCGGAAGGTGACCCTCTGGCAGAATTATTTCGCCGGTTCGGCTCACCGATGCCGCGTGATCAAGAGTCTCATAGTTTGGGATCGGGATTTATTATCAGTGCAGACGGTTACATCATGACCAACGCCCACGTTGTGGATAACGCCGATAAAATTATTGTTCGGTTAACCGATCAGCGTGAATTCAAGGCAAAAGTTATTGGCGCTGACAAACGTACTGATGTGGCGCTGCTCAAGATTGAGGCGACGGGTCTGCCCAAGGTGACGCAGGGAGATCCAAATACATTGAAGGTGGGTGAGTGGGTGCTGGCAATCGGATCGCCCTTCGGATTCGACAGCAGTGTGACGGCGGGCATTGTCAGTGGCAAGGGGCGTTCCTTGCAACAGGAAAATTATGTGCCCTTTATACAAACTGATGTGGCCATTAACCCGGGTAATTCTGGGGGCCCACTGTTTAACATGAAGGGCGAAGTTGTCGGTATTAACTCGCAGATTTACAGCCGTTCCGGCGGCTATATGGGCCTCTCCTTTGCAATTCCGATCGATGTGGCCATAGAGGTGTCAAATCAACTGCGTGCAGTTGGCAAAGTGACAAGGGGACGTATCGGTGTTGTGATACAGGAAGTCACCAAAGACTTGGCTGAATCCTTCGGTTTGCATAAATCGGCAGGTGCGCTGATATCAGCAGTTGAAAAAGGCGGGCCGGCCGACAAGGCTGGTATACAACCAAGTGATGTCATCCTTAAGTTTGACGGGAAAACGGTCAATGCCTCGAAGGATTTGCCGCGTATGGTTGCCGGAACGCCACCGGGGAGCAAAGTGAGCGTGCAATTGTGGCGCAAGGGTGAAACCAGGGATGTTAATTTGCTCGTCGGTGAAATGCCTGGTGATGGCCGGGCTGTGCATACGCAGAAGAGTGACTCCTCAAATGAACAGATTGGCAGATTGGGTATCGGTGTTGTTGAGCTAACCGACGAGCAGAAAAAACAGCTGCAAATTGAGGACGGCTTGCTGATCGATGAAGTTAGAGGTGGAAATGCCCGCTCAGAATTACAGCGTGGCGATATTATTCTGGCCGTGGGGAATACGCCTATTACCAGTATTGAGCAGCTAAATGGCGTGCTTAAAACCATACCCAAAGGGCGTAACGTTGCTTTGCTGGTTCGTCGCGGGGATACGGCATCTTATATAGCAATCAAGCTTGAAGATAAATAATATATTGTGCGATTTACAGGTAATACAACGGGCATTAACCCTAGGTATTAGCAGCTAATCCCGCCAAAATCGGCTAGAATTCGCCCTTTGCGATGACTGCCGACAACGGCGGGATTTTCTTTGGGGCCGGTTTGGCCGGTGCCCGCATTTTGGACGATACAAATTTGATGCAATATATCCGTAATTTTTCCATAATCGCCCATATTGATCACGGTAAATCTACCCTTGCCGACCGCATCATTCAATTATGCGGCGGCCTGTCCGACCGTGAAATGGAAGCACAGGTTCTCGACTCGATGGATCTTGAACGCGAGCGCGGCATTACGATCAAGGCACAGACGGCTTCGCTGAGCTATAAGGCACGCGATGGGCACGTGTACAACTTGAACCTGATTGATACGCCCGGGCACGTGGATTTTTCCTATGAAGTCTCCCGTTCCCTGTCTGCCTGTGAAGGTGCTCTGCTGGTCGTGGATGCGGCACAGGGCGTAGAAGCCCAAACCGTCGCCAATTGTTATACAGCGCTCGATCTGGGCGTTGAGGTGGTGCCGGTGTTGAATAAGATCGACCTGCCCTCCGCCAATCCGGAAAATGCCATTGAGGAAATAGAGGAGGTCATTGGCATTGATGCCCACGATGCGGTGCGCTGTTCCGCCAAGACAGGCCTGGGTGTGGAGGATGTCATCGAGGCGATGATAGCCAAAGTTCCACCGCCCGCAGGCGATCCGAAAGCACCGTTGCAAGCCCTGATTATTGATTCCTGGTACGACAATTATGTCGGCGTGGTGATGCTGGTGCGCGTTGTCGATGGGGCGCTCAAGCCCAAGGACCGCATTTTGCTGATGTCGACGCAAACCAACTATCTGTGCGAGCAGGTGGGCGTATTCACGCCCAAGTCCGAGTCGAGGGACGAGCT
>JANXWX010000247.1 GCA_025350915.1 Nitrosomonadales bacterium | reverse complement strand
CAACAAGGGAATTTTTTCCATCTGCATCACTTTCTGGCAACTGGTATAAAATACGCTAACGCGATTAACTATGAGTCAAGATTACCATAACTTATAGATACAATTTACATCTCACCTGTGATTGGCACACGTACATTTTATTCCCGGCATACCATCCACGCATGAGCCACCCCTACATCGACATCATCCTGCTTAGTTACGGCAAATTTTCCACCACCACTCAACCCTGCCTCGACTCCTTGCTACCTGATAGCCGGAATGAGAAATATCGGCTAACGGTAATCGACAATCACTCCCCGGATGACAGTGCAGCACTAATACGTGACTACCTCAGTGATCAGCCGCAGGTGCGTACCGTTTATCTGGAAGCCAATACCGGCTTCGGCGGCGGTATGAATCATGGTGCTTCCCTGGCAACCGCGGAATGGCTGCTGCTGGTGAACAGCGATACAGTCTTCGCCCCCGGCGCGCTCGATATTCTTTATCAGGCACTCTCTGCACAACCCGCTGAAGTTGGCATGGTGGGGCCGATTACCAATGCTGCAGGCAACGACCAGGGATACGCTATTCCAGGTGATCGCGATGCGATATTGCAAACCGCCTCCAAACTGCAGGAAACGCCCTGCCACGTGCTGATTCCTTGTTACCGCCTGGACTTCTTTTGTGTAGCGATACGCAAATCACTATGGGACAAACTGCACGGCCTCGATTCCGTTTTCGGGCTGGGCTATTACGAAGACACGGATTTCAGTATGCGCGCAAAATCGCTTGGCTGCAAAATGATGATCTGCGAGGATGCTTTCGTGTTCCACATGGGCGGTTCAAGTTTTTCGGCAAACCCAAAAACAAAAGCCCTCATCAAGCGCAATAAAAAAATCTTCCTGAAACGCCATCCGGCAGCCATCCTGTATCACCAGCGCGAAGGTAACCTACAAGCGTTGCAGGAACTCCTGCGGCTGAACGACATTGGTGGTTACAATGAAGGGATGGCGTTTCGTTTGAAACTTCGAATTTCCGAGCTGATGCAAAATCAGCCGCGCAGTTTACTGAAGAAATGGTTATGGCGCAGAAAAATACGCTATGTTTTGGCGCAAATTAATACCAGATTCATCTGACTGCATTTTTCCAAAATATAACCACAGGTCAATTTCAGAGTCTATATTATAAATCTCCACCTCACTTGGCCTGCCATGCTTGAAGCGATATTTTTTCGTTGTGGACTTCAGCCCCGCAATCAGATCACGCGCCAAAAGCGTTGAGATGATTGGTTAAGTCACATTCATTTACTCACTGTAAAAACGATACTGTAAAGTGCATGATTTAACCAGTGCCAATTACTTCATTATCAAGCCTGTCTATTTGACAACTTTAAGCACCCAAAGCAAATGGGTAAGCCCAGATTTCTTCAAATATTTTCTATGCCACAGACGAATTGTCTTTCTTAAAGATTCACCTGGATCATAAGCATCTTTCGGAACCACCCTGCCAGTTCTAATTACTTCAAATCTCCCACTAAATCCATAGCGTGCAGCATGAGGATCCTCCCCACAAAAATACGAATGCGTCATTTCAGTGATAAAATTTACATGTGTAGGATCCTGAAATGCTTCTGGCGCTGGATACGCAGGTGTAAGCGCGTAAAACGTTGCTCCAGGCTTGCTTACTCTCCACACTTCCTGCATTAACTCAATAAATGGGAATCGCGTTTCCTGTTTTGTATAGTCAATCGCCTGGCGTGGAATATGCTCAAGCACATCAAAAGCTGAAATAGAGTCAAAATAATTATCTTCAAACGGGATTTTATCTGTCGACAAATTGGCGCGCCTGATATTTTCATTTGTAATGTAATCACCGATATCAAGACCATATAATTCATCCTGCCCAAAGAGATTCCTTGGACATCTTCCACACCCCATATCTAAGTGTTTTGTCTTGTTCATTTTTCCCATCCCATTAACTAACTATAACGAACGTAATCGCTTTAACTGCCTTTTCAAGTTTCGCGTTACTCTCGACAACACGGATTTCTGTTTCGAACCATAATCCAGTTCATATTCCCAATTTGATTGAAGTACAACCCCAAAATACTGATCACGCAATCTTTCTATCGTTTCCCCTTGTTGTTTCAGGGAATAATATTGCCAATCATAATGATAAAAACGAAAGAGCGGCTCAATCGGATAAAGTGGAATACTTTTATATTCCAACAAAGCCTCGCCATACCAACGAATTTCTGCAGGGAAAGCTTCCACTGCGTCCCATAATGTCATTCCTTTTGGAGCCAAGTACCTGTCTGAAAGATCTCTCCATACTTTGGATGACCAAATCATAGGCGGAGGGCCAAAATCATAATTGGGACCAACCCTGTTATATATTGCTTTTGCCCTTTTACTATCCGAAATATACCCTTCTACAATTTGATGTCTGTTCTTATTTTCAGCGATTTGTAACAGCTCTTTACTTTGGTGACACACCGTATATGGCACGCTATCCAGAGCAATAAAATCCTTTTCTCGAAATTTTTTAATGAACATGGAATCTGAGTCCAAGCACAAATAGTTTTCTGCTATTCCCAATCGCCAAAACTCAGATTTTACGACTTGCTGAGAAATTCCTCCCGGAGTCTTGTACATTCTTTCTACATTCGCATTGGGATTAGAAGATACGATTTCTTCATCTGTTAACCATTTACATCGGTCTGAACCAACCATATTTAGAAATAATTGCAAATCCCCTTTGGGAACCGAAAGATACAATTCCAATTCCTCAATATTATATTTTTCAATACTGTCTACCAGGCGTTTAGCTCTTAGTACATCTCGATTATATGATTTGCAATATAAAACAATATCTTTCATAAATATATTCCATAAGTATTGTATGCGCTCATATATAAGGCCGACTTTTCCTCTACATTTACAGTCTGAGCTCAACGTCGATTATCTCGACTCAGTTACGGAAACACTACTTGCCCAACCATCCTCTCCAACACCAACTTAAGAACATCCTTAAGCTACTTCAGTTTCTCGTCCCATCAACGACAAACCAGTTGCCAAAAGTCCCGCAATAATAATGGCAGAAAATGAAACCGATCCTTTATGATTAAAAACCTCATCACCCAACGATGCTGCTAATTGACAGATCATGTAAGCTAACCCCATGCATGCAACTTTCAAAGAGTCATCCCCTGACTTTATAAAACTGACAAACAATCTCATGGGTAATAGAAAGACCCATACCACCCCAAGCAGCCCGAATATTCCAAAACGGACAGACTGCGTGAGCCATTCGCTGTGGAAAAGCGCACTGTATGCAAAATCTCTCGCGTATTGCGTAGAAAAAGTCAGCAGCTCTGCCGCGTCCTTTATATCACCATAACCTCGCTCCCCCCAGCCGAAGAAAGGGCTTTGAGAAAAGTAGAAATAACCAAGCCGATAAAAGGTAACTCTCAGACCAACTGAAGTGTCCTGTGCCATCCCTCCCAACCAAGGATACTGCAGCAGCTCAAGCAGCAACGAATCAACTCTGATTTTGACAATACTATTTAATTGATAAAGCACAAAAACTGACGTAGCGGCAAACAAGGAAAATATAATGCCTCTCCAAAATTCAGGCCTGTATAAAATATAAAACACCAAAATAACAACTACAGGAAGAGCAGCCCAACCAGACCGGCTTCCACTCCTAATCGACAAGTACACACCAAGAGCAAATGCTAAAAATTTAATAATTGTATTAATCGAATAATTCTTTTTATAAATATCAACAGCCGCGGATGCCAAACACATTAATCCAACCGATAAATTCATAAAACCAAATGCCAGCGGATCAATATGCGATACGGTTGCCCGGTCCCCCCAGGCGTCACTCGGATTAAGATAAACACTACCTACAAAGGCTGCGAAAATACATATTGGAGCAATCCAGTCGAGAACTTTTGCGAAGTTGATGCGCACGTAATATAAGAAAACAAAAATAGGCAATCCAATTACCCACCTTCCTTGATCCAGATAGGGTTTATAAGTAAATGCAAACCTTCCCAATTGCGAGATCATAATCGCAGCCGTATAGATTATAAAAACTAAAGCGATAGCCCTGATATATGGGATCTGCATCAACTTCAACTTTGCTCTCACTTGAAATAAATGATATATAACGACTAGCACCGCCAGTATTGATAAATTTGTAATCCAGTGATTTACACCCAAGTAGAGAGCAGGAGACAAAGTAATCAGAATGATTGCTAACTTTTCAAACAGCACCATAGACTTCCATTGTCTACCCAGAAACAACTGCTCAGAAGTATCTTCCAAAGAGGATTTATTAAATATATTTTTAAACGAAGCTAGAAAAAACATAAAAGTAGAGCCCTGAATTTTGTATACACGAACTTATTGAAACTGCCTCTAACCGATCTCCAGGCAAGCCTAAAAAAACACTGTGAAATTCGTTATAATACGGCGGTTTCAAGCCCCAAGTGCAAAAAGTGCAGCGTGATGCTGCCTAAAATCAAATGCGTCTGGCGTGAACAACTGCGCAGGACATTTGAACCCGAGTGACTTGCGTGGACGTGTGTTCAATTTCCACGCAATCGCATCCA
>JANXWX010000244.1 GCA_025350915.1 Nitrosomonadales bacterium | reverse complement strand
TAAATATTGGATTATCGAGAAGGAAGCAAAGAGTAAATTGTGCAAAGCTCAACAAGAGGCAGGTTTCCATTATGAGGATTACCGCTTGGCGTTTCGTGAAATTGCATCTAACACTAATGAGCGTAGCTTGATTGCATCTATTTTGCCTAAGCAGGTGTTTGCTAACCACAAATTGATGATCGAAAGGCGTGATGTTGCTTTGTCTGCGCAACAACAGTCTTTAGTGGTTGCGATTTTGAATAGTTTTGTATTCGATTACATGGTCAGACAGCGCGTTACTACTTCGATTTCGATGTATGCGTTTTATCAGATACCCGCACCGCGTATTAACTCTACCGACGTACGTTTCTCTCCTATAGTCACACGCGCCGCTCGCCTCATCTGCACTACCCCAGAATTCGACGATCTCGCCAAAGAAGTTGGTCTGAAGCCCCTTTCCCCCAGCCCCTCTCCCGCAAGCGTGAGAGGGGAGCAATTCGGTGCAACCGACCCCGTTGAACGCGCCCGCCTGCGCGCTGAGGTCGACGGCCTGATCGCCCATCTCTACGGCCTCACCGAAGCCGAGTTCGTCCACATCCTCACCACCTTCCCGCTGGTGAAGGAACCGGTTAAAGTGGCGGCACTCAATGCGTACCGTGATGTGGAAAGGGGTCTGGTGAAATGAGACTGCAAAGTGTCCGTATCCGTAACTTCAAGGCGATTGTCGATAGCAAGACAGTGAAGCTTGGCGCGCTCACCGTTTTCATCGGCCACAACGGCAGCGGCAAATCGAGCCTGATTGAGGCGCTGGAAACCTACCAGACCATTGTGCGCGATGGGCTGGATGTTGCGATGCAGCGCTGGATGGGCATCGAACATGCAAGGCATAAGGCGCTGGAGGCAAAAGAGCGGGCGGGAGAGGCGGTAAATCCAATAGCCTTTGAGCTTGCCATTGGCGATTCGCCACGCAAGGTCTCGCGTTTTCTGCTTGCTGTAAATAATGATCCGACGGCAAACCGGATGTTTATTGCTCAAGAGCAGATTGAACATATTGACGGCACTTTCACCAAACGTATCGCTTTGGCGGCCGCCATAACTTATGGCTTGGATCGCTCGTTGTTGAATGCGCCTTTAAGTGCATCCCAGCGCGAGACTCAACAGGTGATGGACTGGCAGTTTCTCACTCTTCAGCCTGAACGCATGGGTTATCCGGTGCCGCAACAGCGCACACGCGGCGGCGTACGGCTGGCAAAGGATGGTTCAAACATCGCCGATTTTCTGCTGGATATCCGTAAGCAAGATGTGGCGGCATTCAACGGCATTGTCGAGGCCATGGCCTATGTATTGCCTTATGCCCGCGACCTGCAACCCTCGGTAACTTCAGAACTGGAGCGCAAGGCTTATCTGCAATTGACTGAGGCGGATTTCAAGGTGCCGGGCTGGATGCTTTCCACGGGCACGTTGCGGATGCTGGCCTTGCTGGCCTTGCTGCGCCATCCGAATCCGCCGCCGTTGATTGTTGTGGAAGAGATAGAGAACGGTCTTGACCCACGCAGCATTCATCTGATCGTCGAGGAAATCCGAAATGCGGTGTTGAGCGGCGTCACGCAGGTTATTCTGACCACGCACTCGCCCTATCTGCTGGATTTATTGACCCTAGAACATTTGGTGCTGGTCGAGCGTGATGTTAATGGGCAACCGCGTTTCTTGCGCCCTGCCGACAACGAAAACTTGCAGCGCTGGGCGGCAGACTTCGCTCCCGGCAAACTCTACACCATGGGCAATCTAACTGGCGGTGGTACTCGATGAAGATAGGTTTGATCTTTGAGTGCGGCCCACAGGGGGCGGACAAGCTGGTTTGCGAATATCTTGCCAGTCAGTTGCGTCCAGGCGTGCAATTTGTTTCAAGTACGCTCGACAACAAGCCGAATTTGCTGGGAGAAGCAGGGAAGGTGGCAGCAAGGTTGTTGGCGGATGGCTGCATGTGTGTATTGATCGTTTTGGATTTGCGCCCCGCATGGCCTGACAAGAAGAATAAGCCCTGTCGACATGATGAGCGGCAGGTGTTATTGCAAGTATTGGCTCAAGCAGGTATTGCTGTAACTCAGCCGGTATATCTGGTTTGCATTGAGCAGGAACTGGAAAGTTGGATTTTGGCTGATGAAAAGAACATTTCAGATTACCTTTCAACTGCAGCTCACCCATATACGGCGAATAAAGTACGCAAACCAGACGAGGTGCAAAATCCAAAGTCAGCCATGATGAACCACTTTAAGCAGGCTCGTAATTGGCGGTACGACGACAAAGTTCATGCTGTCAAAATACTCTCACAGAATCTGCCGAATTGGAAAAAACTAAGCAGGTCAGCATCGTTTAAACGATTTGGGAATAAGCTCATGGCTTGTGGTGTTCCTGCATGATGAAGATGAATGGTTGAAATGACTAGCCTTATTCCCAACCCGCCCCCACTGTATCAAGGCATCTGTGACATTCTGCTGCTTGCACGGACGCAACTGCGGCAGACAGTCAATACCACGATGGTGCAGGCTTATTGGCAGATTGGCCGTTTGATTGTGGAAGATGAACGAGGTGGAGAGAAGTGTGCGGAGTATGGCAAGCGTGTGCTCCCCGAGCTGGCAAAACGCCTTGCGGCAAAATTTGGCACAGGATTTTCAATCACTAATCTAAAAATGTTTCGGCAGTTTTATCTGGCTTTTCCAATTGGTCACACGCTGTGTGACCAAACGTTTAAGCTGGTCGCATTTTTACACTTTGCTGCGGGTAAAAGACCGCGCAGCGCGGGCTTAAATCCATGAGTAAGCAATTACCCAACCAAAACGATCCGTCCCTGCAAACGCTGGTTGGGCAGCTCCGTGAACTCATCCGCGATGCGCGGAGCAATGCCTTGAGGGCGGTGGATGCGATTCAGGTGCGCACTTGCTGGGAGATTGGGCGGCATATTGTGGAGTTCGAGCAGGGTGGAGCCACGCGCGCGGAATATGGCAAGCGGCTGTTGCCGCGACTGGCGGAGTCGTTGACTGCGGAATTCGGGCGCGGATTCGACGAGCGGAATCTGCGCAATATGCGGGCATTTTTCCAAGATTTTCCGATTTGGAACGCAGTGCGTACCGAATTGAGCTGGACGCATTACCGCACCTTGCTGCGCGTGGAGGATGAGCAGGCTCGCCGTTGGTATATGGATGAAACGGCTGTGCAGAACTGGAGTTCGCGGGCGTTGGAGCGGCAGATCGGCACGCTTTACTATGAGCGTCTGCTTGCCAGCCGGGATCGTGCGCCTGTTGAGGCAGAGGCTCGTGCCAACACTGGAGCGCTTACTTCACCGAGAGAGTTGGTGCGCGATCCGGTGGTACTGGAATTCCTGGGGCTGCCCGAGGCTGGGCGCGTGCTCGAAAGTGATCTTGAGCAGGCGCTGATGAATCACCTGCAATCCTTTCTGCTTGAGCTTGGCAAGGGCTTTGCCTTTGTTGCCCGCCAACAGCGCGTCAGCACAGAGACCAAGGATTTCTACGTTAACCTGGTTTTTTACAATTACCTGCTTAAGTGCTTCGTACTGTTTGATCTTAAATCCGGCGAACTGGCGCATCAGGACATCGGCCAGATGGATATGTATGTGCGCATGTACGATGATCTGAAACGCGGCCCTGAAGATAATCCGACGGTCGGAATTATTCTGTGTGCGACCAAGGATACTTCGGTGGTACGTTATTCGGTGCTGCATGAGAACGAACAATTGTTCGCTAGCAAATATCGTTTGGTATTGCCAACGGAAGAGGAATTTCGTGCGGAGTTAGAGCGTGACCGCGCCTTGCTGGAAAGCGCACGTGAGACATCAGATGATAGACCTAGCTCGCCACAACCTCGGTGAATGCAATACGGCTAATTTCAATCCAGCGCAACATGCGGATCAAGCGAGTTTATTATTAGAAGCGCAAGATAATAAACTTTGATTTGGTTAAATATCAAAATAAATCATAGTGATGGGGAAGGCGCCATTATCATTTTGGCATTATTGACTGACGCAATGAGTAAGCGAGGGACATCGGGTAAATTATTTGTAGGTTACATGACGCGGGTTGGTAAAATGCCGGGTCAATAAAATGAGAGTAATAAAACGATGAGTAAGCGCGACCCTATTTTTACCCTGCCGGTAAGGGTGTACTTTCAGGACACCGACGCAGGCGGCGTGGTGTATCACGCCAGTTATGTGAACTTTATGGAGCGCGCGCGGACTGAGTGGATGCGCAGTTTCGGTTTTACCAATGCCGGCCTGATGAAGGAACTGGGGGTGGTATTTGTGGTGCGCTCGCTCAAGCTGGATTATCTTAAGCCTGCGTTGCTGGACGACTTGCTGCATGTTAGCGCGCAACTGAAAGAAGTTGGACGCAGCCGGGTCACCCTGCATCAAACCGTGATGCGCGGTGAAGAAAAGCTGGTGGAGGCGGAAATCCATCTGGTCAGCGTTTCGATGGAAAGTTTTAAACCGGTAAGCGTGCCGGAGGTGTTGCGTGAACAATGGAAGGCGTTCCTTTAATAAGTTATAAAGGGGATGTTTAGAAGTTTCAGAAACTGAGAAAGGTTTTTAAGTATGGATGCAACGCAAAATTTGTCGCTGATGCCACTGATACACGATGCCAGCCTGCCTGTGCAGCTTGTGATGGGCTTGTTGTTGCTGGTTTCGCTGATGTCCTGGTGGTATATTTTTCTGAAGATGTTTGCGGTTCGCCAGGCAACCAGTCAGAGTGATGTTTTTGAAGAAGCTTTCTGGGGGCATCCTGATCTGAACAGGCTCTACAAGGACTTTCTGGATGAGCGCGAAACGGCAGGTAGCCTGGAGCGAATTTTTGCAGCGGGCTATTCTGAATTTATCAAGCTGAAGAAAAAACAGGACATGGATAACAGCGCCGTCATGGATGGTGCGCGCCGCGCCATGCGAGCGACATATCAGCGTGAAATGGATGAGCTGGAATCGCATTTATCCTTTCTCGCAACGGTGGGTTCGGTAAGTCCCTATGTTGGTTTGCTTGGTACGGTATGGGGTATCATGAATGCGTTTCGCGGGCTTGCCAATGTCGGTCAGGCCACGCTGGCACACGTTGCGCCGGGGATTGCAGAAGCCCTGATAGCCACGGCGATGGGTTTATTTGCGGCGATTCCGGCGGTGGTGGCGTATAACCGCTTTGCGCATGATACGACGCGTCTGTCGTCGCGTTTCGAAAGCTTTATGGAAGAATTTTCCAACGTGTTGCAACGCCAGCCATGAGCAATTTTCGTCGCATCTCGCTGCCGCCAATGAGCAACATCAATGTTGTGCCTTACATCGATGTGATGCTGGTATTGCTGGTTATTTTCATGATTACAGCGCCCTTGATGAATCCAGGCCAGGTCGATTTACCCAGTATCGGAAAATCTTTGGCACCGCCCGCTTCACCGATGGAGGTGATCATCAAAAAAGACACGTCGTTGGCGTTGCGCGATCTGGGTAGAAATGGAATTGAGATTGCCGTGTCGCGTGACGAGCTGATTTCGCAACTTAAACAGAAGCAGAAAAAGAATGTCGATCAGCCGGTTGTTATTTCAGCCGATAAAAATGTACGTTATGAAGAGGTAATAAAGGTGATGGATATGCTGCAACAGCAGCAAATTAAAAAAGTTGGCCTGTTGCTGAAATCCAGATAATGATGTGCACTGCAATAACAATCCGATGGCTGCAATGACGATGGCGGAACCGCATAAAATTTCAGCAGGTGCCCTGGCATTGCTGGTGCATGGTATTTTCTTTGCTATTTTATTTGCAAGTTTCAGCTGGCAGATGAAACCGCCCCAGGGAATGGTGGTGGAGATTTGGGATTCACTGCCTGCGGAGTATGCAGAGCCGGTTCCTGAGCCGCCACAAGTTCAGCCAGAGAAACCTGTCCTTGTCACGCCGAAATTCGAGGCGCCGCCTGTTGTGCCACCCAAGGCCGACATCGATCTGAAAAGTAAAAAAAAGAAAGCAAGGGAAGATGAAATAAAGAAACTTGAAGATGTAGCAGCGAAAAAACTGGCCGAAAAAAATGTAAAGGATGCCGTGCAACGCAAGGATGAGGCTATGCGACAGGTTAATCAGCGCAAGGCTCAGGAGGAGTCGGCCATTGCGGCGGGCAAGGTGGTTGATGAATATATAGGCAGGATTGCTGCTAAAGTAAGACGCTTTATTGTTTTGCCACCGGACGTGGCACTCAATATAAGATCGGAATTTAATGTGACGTTGTTACCCGGCGGTGAGATTTTAAGTGTTAATCCGGCCAAGCCCAGTGGCAATGAAGCTTACGACAACGCGGTTGAGCGTGCCATTTATAAAGCACAGCCATTGCCATTGCCGCCATCCGAGCGAAATTTATTTAATCGGTTTCGCGAGTTACGGCTAAAATTTAGTCCTGCTGAAAGCGGGCGTTAAGGGGTTTTAAATATGTTGATACGTAATATGTTGTTTGTTTTGCTATTGAGTATGTCTTTTTCGGTTAAGGCGGCATTGGATATTGAAATTACCGGTGCCGGTGAACACCAGATACCGATTAGCGTGGTGGCATTTGCCGGCGAGGACACGCTTACCCAAAAAATTGGCACGGTAATCGCCAACGATTTAAAGCGTAGCGGGCTGTTTCGGCTGGTTGATCCGGCTGGAAAGACGCCTCATGAAATGCGCGATGTCGTATACAGCGAATGGGCCGAAGCAGACGGTTTGGTGATTGGTTCCGCAGTGGTATTGGCGGACGGACGTATAGAGGTGAAATTTCGTTTACTGGATACCCATAAACAAACTCAATTGCTCGGGCAGTCAGTGATTTCCAAGGGAGATCAGGTACGCGCCATTGCCCATAAAATTGCGGATTTGATCTACGAAAAATTCACCGGCGATGCGGGTGTGTTCAGCACACGTATTGCTTATATCAATCGTGATAACAAGATTTTTCGCCTGGTCGTTGCGGATAGTGATGGTTACGGCGAGCAGTCTGTGCTGACACTCAAGCAACCTATCATGTCGCCCTCCTGGTCTCCGGATGGTAGTCACCTGGCTTACGTCACCTTTGAGCAGGACAGGGCAATAGTCTATGTACAATCACTTTTTACGCGCCAACGCTTTGCCCTGGCGAGTTTTGAGGGTAGTAATAGTGCACCGGCCTGGTCGCCAGATGGCAAGCAGTTGGCGATTGTATTAACGCGAGATGGTACTTCGTCAATTTATATTGTGCGCCCGGATGGTAGCGGGTTGCGGCGTCTGACCTATACCGATGCAATCGATACCGAGCCCAGCTTCTCACCAGACGGTCGTTTTTTGATATTCGCCTCGGATCGCGGGGGGAGTGTACAAATTTATCGCATGCCCGTTGATGGCGGTTTTGGCGAACGCCTGACTTTTGAGGGGAACAACAACTTTTCGCCCCGATACAGCCCGGATGGAAATAGTTTTGTGTTTATGCACAGCACGGGAGGGCAGTTTTATATTGCCACACAGGACTTTAAAACCAAGCAAATACAGGTGTTAACTAATGTAGGCTGGGAGAAAAAGCCAAGTTATGCACCAAATGGAAAGATTATTCTGTTTGCCACGGAATCATTGGGCCGTGGTATATTATCAACTGTTTCAAGCGATGGCATGGTTAAACAGAAGATGACACCGCAACAAGGGGATATACGCGAGCCCATGTGGGGGCCATTTTTGAAGTAATACAATTGCAGTGGGGGACGTAATAATATTGCAGTGGTAATTTGAAGTAATTTTTTAACAACTATTAGGAGAAAGTCAAGATGAAAAAACTATCGCTAAGTGTCAGTGTATTGTTGATAAGTTTGTTGGCAGCATGTGCCAGCGACAAGCCAGCAGAAGTTGCACCTGCACCAGTTGCAGCAACAGAAGCTCCTGCTCCAGTAGCTGACACTCCAAAAGAAGTGGCTCCTGTGGCAGTGGATGAGTTAAATGATCCAAACAATATCTTGTCGAAGCGCGAGACATTCTTTGACTTTGACAAGTCTGTCGTTAAAGCAGAATTCAAGCCTATGGTACAGGCCCATGGTCAATATCTGGCCAGCCATACCGATCGCAAGATTGTTGTAGAAGGCAATGCCGATGAGCGTGGCAGCAGTGAATATAACCTGGCTTTGGGCAGCCGTCGTGCTACCAGCGTCAAGAAAATGCTGGTTGTAAGCGGTGCCAAGGCTGGTCAGGTTGCAACTGTAAGTTTTGGTGAGTCAAAGCCCAGAGATACAGCACACAATGAAGCTGCATGGTCACAAAATCGTCGTGCTGATATTGTCTACAAGTAATCATGCGTAGACTGCGTTTTTGGTTGTTTGTATGCATGTGCAGTGTGGTGTTACCAGCGTCGGCCGGTTTATTTACCGACGATGAAGCGCATGCGCAGATACAACGGCTGGAAGCGCGGGTCGATCAACTTGAAAAAACGAATATCAGGATTGAAGAAGCAAACAAGCAACAAAACAGTTCAATGCTGGATCTGCTGTCGCAGATCGAGTTATTGAACCAAGAATTGCGCAAGTTGCGCGGACAAGCTGAAGAGCTTGAGCACAACTTGCAAGACGCTAAAAATCGACAAAAAGATTTTTATGTGGATTTAGACACACGCGTGCGCCACTTTGAGGCAGCCGAAGCAACCGCGCAGGCGGTTGCAGTGCAAAAAGCAACAGATGTTCGTGTCTCTGAAGACACCGCAGCAGTAGAGAACAGCGCTTATGACGTGATCTATGCGTACTACAAAGCGGCGAATTATGAAAAAGTTATTGCAGCCGCAAAAGATTTTCAAAAGCAATTTCCGGATTCAAAACGTTTGCCGGGCGTGTATTACCTGATGGGCGATGCCTATTTTGCGCAGAATGATTTTAAAAAAAGCATCGCCAGTTATCAGGTTGTCGTGAGCAAGTATGAAACCAGCACAAATGTTCCCGATGCCTGGTTGAGTATTGCGGCATGTCAGCAGCAATTAAAGGATAATGCAGCGGCTAAAAAAACGCTCAAGTTGTTAATGACCAAATTTCCCGACAGCAAAGCGGCTAAAAAAGCAAAAAAACGCCTCTCGGCACTCAAGTAGTATCATCCATCTCCTATGTCATCCACTGAAACAGGCGTAGCACTACGCATTAGTGAAATTTTCTATTCATTGCAGGGCGAAACCAGCCGTGTGGGTTTGCCTACCGTATTTATACGCCTGACCGGTTGCCCCTTGCGCTGCCATTACTGTGATACAGCTTATGCGTTTACTGGCGGCCGCAGCATGCCCTTGCAGGCGATAATTGATGAAGTCCGTCGTTACCCTACACGCTACGTCACCGTTACTGGCGGTGAGCCGTTGGCGCAAAAAAACTGCCTTGTCCTGTTGCAGTTATTGTGTGATGTAGGCTATCGGGTATCGCTGGAAACCAGTGGCGCTTTGGATGTAAGCGGCGTGGATAAACGGGTGATGAAGGTGATGGACATCAAGACGCCCGCATCCGGCGAGGTTGAGAAAAACCTGTGGCGTAATCTTGAGTTGCTTGGCCCCGACGATGAAATAAAATTTGTTTTGTGTGACAGGGCGGATTATCTCTGGGCGTGCAAGGAGCTGGCTGACAGAAAATTAGCCGACAAGTGTGAGGTGCTGTTTTCTCCGGCACAGGGACAGTTGTCCCCGACGGATCTGGCTGACTGGGTACTCGGCGACCAATTACCGGTGCGCATGCAATTGCAGTTGCATAAAGTGCTTTGGGGAAATGTGGCGGGCAAGTAATGAAGCAGAGAGCAGTTATATTATTATCCGGCGGGCTGGATTCCGCGACAGTATTGGCGATGGCACGACAGCAAGGTTTTGCCTGTTATGCACTGAGCGTAGATTACGGGCAGCGTCACCATGCAGAACTGGCGGCAGCAAAACGGGTTGCCGAAGCCTTGGGCGCGGTGGAGCATCGCGTTATCAATATTGATCTAACCGCTTTTGGCGGATCTGCATTAACGGATAACAGCATCGCCGTGCCTGAAGTGGCTACGGCCGGCATCCCGCTCACTTATGTACCAGCGCGCAATACGATCATGTTGTCACTTGCTTTGGCATGGGCCGAAGTACTGCAAGCGCGCGATATTTTTTTTGGTGTAAATGCGGTTGACTACTCCGGATATCCTGACTGCCGTCCAGAGTATGTCAACGCATTTGAGCATATGGCAAATCTTGCGACCAAGGCAGCGGTTGAAGGTCATCCCCTGACATTGCATGCCCCATTGCTGCATATGACCAAGGCTGAGATTATTCAGCGTGGAGCTCTTCTGGGCGTGGACTTCAGTATGACCGTGTCATGCTATCAGGCGGATGATGAAGGCCGGGCGTGTGGCGTATGTGATTCATGCCGGTTACGCCGCGCAGGCTTTGACACGGCTGAAATTACCGATGTTACGCGCTATTTAAAATAGCCCGGTTGGAGGAAAAGTGTGCGTTCGCGTTGACAGAATCTGTCCAGTCCGTATAATGCGCGCTTCCTTTTGGAATGTGGGTCGTTAGCTCAGCCGGTAGAGCAGCGGACTTTTAATCCGTTGGTCGCCAGTTCGAATCTGGCACGACCCACCAAAGTTTTAGCGTGTTGTTCCTGTGCCTCAAAATCACTAAACACTGCGTATCGTTTTTCCGCCGCTTTAGCTCAGTTGGTAGAGCAACCGCCTTGTAAGCGGTAGGTCGACAGTTCGAGTCCGTCAAGCGGCACCAGTCAAATCAAAGCCTTGCAGAATATGCAGGGCTTTTTTGTTTCTGCCGTCTGTGCTGTGTAGGCGTGGTGTAGGAATTTTCTGAATATCGGTAGCTTTTCAAGCTCGATAGTTTTGGGGATATTTCTGGGGGCTTCACCAATAAAAAACCGCCGGGCTATTACTAGCGGCGGTATCTGTTTCCCTCTATTTTATTGGTTAACTTAATGATAACTCATTGTTATTTAATTGCATTAGCTAGCTGACGCCTCCCCCTGTTTTTTGACCAAACATATCAAGTTCGCGCAGCACGTCCCGACAATCTCGCGCCACGAATGACACGCCCCCAGCGTATCGGATGCGTTCATGGAATCGCGACTGTTCGGGGCGGTAGCGCCTTAATTTTTTCACGCACCATTTCAATTTTTGGAAACTTTGATTTTTTCTTAACGGGTATCTCAATCCATTCGCCCGAATCGGTGTCCCAATAACCGTCAGTAAAGTCTGAATCATGTACACGCACCGTTTGCTCACTAACTGAATCAAGTGATGAATCTGTACCTCTACATGGTAACAATTCAATATGTTCACTTTTGGGGGGTGTATAGCCTCAAATTTGGGTATTGCACACAACAGAACGCTTCGAGCAAAGTAAGCGTCCATCCGCCCCACCTATCAAGCTGATGGAATTTGTGCAGTTTGCTTGATCGGCAACAGCTCATCAATTCTTCGCATGCGCCACACGGGAAGTTTTCCCAGCGTATCTTTCAGCCAGGCAGCCGGTTCGATACCATTGAGCTTCGCGGTGGCAAACAGGCTTTGTATGGCCGCCGCCCGTTTTCCCGCACGTTCACTACCGGCAAACAGCCAGTTCTTCTTTCCAATCGCAATGGGAC
>JANXWX010000239.1 GCA_025350915.1 Nitrosomonadales bacterium | reverse complement strand
CGAATTGTTAAAGGCGATAGAAGAGATCCATCTGCGCTATACCAATCCGGCACCTTAATTGATTATCCTGTAGCTTGTGTGTATTTCAATATTGTGTTGATCAGATTTACAACTGTTAATTTTAAACGGAATTGTTGATAGCCGTAGGGGCTGTGCTTGGATATCTTGGCGCTTGCCTAATAATATTTTTGTTTGACAATAGCAAAAAAACATAACGACAAAGTGAACATGTTTTTTTGACGTATGACCGGTGTGCGCTCAGGAAGCAGCAATTCCCTCAACTACTTTTTCTACAGCCTCGTTGAATGTCCGCTTTTTGAATTGATAACGGTCTCCTTTGGGCACATTTCGGAAGTGCAAAGATACAAGTAGTGACAACGCAATTAGCCTGTTTTATGTTCAATAGCTGACACTAGTGTATTGATCAGACTGGATGTGTATATCGCAGGATTGGCAAATCAAATTTACAACAATATGTACCTGTAGTACTGCCGTTCGTCGAAGATCACCACATCAAAAATTTATCAGTGCCCTCCAGTCAGAGCTGCCGCTTTGCGCGGACGCGTGAGCCACACCACGCCCATCAGCATGAAAAACAGCACCGAGCTGTACAGGAAAAATTCGTTGGTCGCCACCATATAACTTTGCGTAAACAGCGTGTGATCCAGTACCGCGTAGGCTTGCTCCCGGCTTAAGCCGGTAGCCTGTAAACGTTCGATGTATAGCGTTGCAGCAGGATTGTAAGCGTTGATATTCTCCGACAACTGCGCACGGCTGAGCAGCGCAAGATGTTCCCAGGTGGTGACACTGATGGCTGTGCCGATTGCCGCTCCCAGCGTGCGCAGGAAATTTGACAGGCCCGAGGCGGCGGCCATATGGTCAGGGGTAATATTGGAGAGCATCAGTGCCTGCACCGGCAGGAAGAAGCAGGACATGCCGATGCCCTGCACCAGACGCGGCGAAACGACATCCCAAAAGCCCACATCCAGCGACATCATGCCGTTCCATACGGCGACAGCACCCATCACTGCAAAGGCGAAGGTGGCAAGTACGCGCAAGTTCAGTTTGGTAATGTTGCGGCCGATGATGGGCGACAGCAGCAAGGTAAATATCCCGATGGGGGCGGTTGCCATGCCCGCCTGTGCGGCGGTGTAGCCCATCACCAGTTGCAGCCATAAGGGAAAGATCACGACGGTGCCAAAATAGGTCATAAAGCCTACCGACATCAGGATTACGCCATAGCGAAAGTTGATGTCGCGAAACAGATGCAGGTCAACTATCGTGTGTTCACTCATTACCCCCCATGCGATAAAGAAGGTAAGCGATACCAGTGCGGTCAGACCCAGTGCGGTGATGTAGGGTGAGGCAAACCAGTCGTAATCGTGGCCGATCTCCAGCATCAATTGCAAACAGCCGATGCCCACCACCATCAGTGCCAGGCCGATTTTGTCCAGCGGTACGCGGGTGATGGCAGAATCACGGTGGCGCATCAATATCCAGATGGTGATGGCACCGAACAAGCCGATGGGAATGTTGACCAGAAAAATCCACGACCAGTGGTAGTTGTCGCTGATATAGCCGCCGAGCAACGGCCCGCAAATTGGCGCCAGAATCACCGTCATCGCCCAGATACCCATGGCCGCTCCGCGTTTCTCCGGCGGGTAGCTGCGCACCAGCAGCGTTTGCGAAAGCGGCACCATGGGGCCGGAGACAAAGCCCTGCATCAGGCGGAATACCACCAGCATGGTGAGATTTTGCGACATCGCCGCCAGCGTCGACATCAGGGTGAAAGCCAGTACCGAAAAAACAAACAGGCGCGCCTCGCCTATACGTTTCGACATCCAGCCGGTGAGTGGCACCGCGATGGCGGCGGCCACTGAATACGCGCTGATAATCCAGGTGCCCTGATTGGTTGAAACGCCCATCGCGCCCGAGATGGTGGGTACCGAGACATTGCATACGGTGATGTCCAGTATTTCCATAAAAGTGGAAAAGGACGCCGCAATGGTCACCATTAACAATGCGATGCCATGCAGCGGAGCTGGGCCGGACGACATTTTGGCAGTGATACTGCTCACTTCAGATTTGCGGCAATAATCGCGTCAATACGGGCTTGTGCCTGCTTGTCGCTTGGACTTGCCAACTCGTAATCGGTCACTTCTTTTACCGTGCCCAGCGGGTTGCCTTGCTGCTGGTGCAGGTCGACTTCTGCATTCATGGAAAGGCCAATACGCAGCGGATGCTCCGCCAGCTGCCTGGCGTCCAGCGCAATACGCACCGGTACGCGCTGCACCACCTTGATCCAATTACCGCTGGCGTTCTGTGCGGGTAGCAGCGCAAACGCTGCGCCGGTACCGGCGCCCATGCCGATGATTTTGCCATCGTATTTGACCGCGCTGCCATACAGGTCAGAGTACAGGGTGACAGACTGACCGACGCGCATCTTGCGCAATTGCGTTTCCTTGAAATTGGCGTCGACCCATAGTTGATCCAGCGGAATGACTGCCATTAGCGGTGCGCCGGGATTGACGCGCTGGCCCAGTTGCACATTGCGCTTGGCGATCTGCCCGTTTACCGGTGCGAGCAAAGCGGTGCGTTGCATGGCCAGTAAAAGTTCAGCCAGATGGCCGGCGGCTCGCTTAACGTTTGGGTGCTCGCGCACACCGGTCCCTTCGATCAGCGCGGTGCCGGAAGACAATTGTTCGCGCGCGGCATTGACGGCGGCGCGTGCCGCATTCACGCTGGCTTCTGCATGGCGTAATTCTTCCTTGGAAATGGTGCCGGCTTCGGCTTGTTTGCGCCGTTGCACGAGATCATCTTCGGCACGGGTCAGCTCAACCTGGCGTTGTGAAAGCGTGGCATCGATTTGCCGATGCGAGGTATACAGCGTGCGCACTTCACGCACGGTCTGCGCCAATTGGGCCTCGGCCTGTGCCACCGCAACTTTGGTATCGGCGGGATCGAGGTTGACCAGCAGTTGTCCGGCTTTGACCAGATCGGTATCGTCAACATGAATGGCCACCACTGTGCCAGCAATCTGCGGCGTGATTTGCACCACATTGCCCTGCACATAGGCGTTGTCTGTTTCTTCATAGTAGCGTGAAACCAGCAGCCAGCGCAGCAGCAGTACTGTGCCAAGCACCAGGAATATTCCGGCGATGATCAACATGACACGGCGGCGCTTGCCGGGAGTTTTGGTGTTTGCGGTTTGTGGGGATGTTTGGCTGTCGCTCACGATGGTCTCGTTTGTTTGGTTGGTCGGGTTTATACAGGTTTGTTATGTAACGCCAGCATATCTAAAGCCACTGCCTCGGCTATTTCGATACCATCTACTGCTGCTGACAATATGCCGCCTGCATAACCCGCTCCTTCACCGGCAGGGTAGAGGCCAACTGTATTTACGCTCTGTAAATTTTCCTGGCGTTTGATGCGTACCGGTGTTGATGTTCGTGTTTCAACACCGGTGAGCACCGCGTCATGCATGGCATAGCCTTTTATATTTTTTTCAAAAGCGGGCAGTGCTTCGCGTATCGCGGCGATTACATAGTCTGGCAGTGCGGTGCTCAGATCGGTAAGCGTGACACCGGGTGTATAGGATGGTGTAACTGACCCCAAGGACGTAGAAGGGCAACCTGCAAGAAAATCGCCCACCAGTTGAGCTGGTGCATTGTAATTACGGCCGCCCAGTTCGTATGCACGGCTTTCCCATTTACGCTGAAACTCGATACCGGCCAGCGCATCACCGGGAAAATCTTCTGGTGTAATACCAACTACGATGCCGCTATTGGCGTTGCGTTCATTGCGCGAATACTGACTCATACCATTGGTGACCACGCGTCCTTCTTCGGAAGTTGCCGCTACCACGGTGCCGCCCGGACACATGCAGAAACTATAGACAGAGCGGCCATTGCTGCAGTGGTGCACCAGTTTGTAATCGGCAGCGCCAAGGATGGGGTTGCCCGCGTTGCTACCGAAACGACAATGGTCTATCAACGATTGCGGATGTTCGATACGAAAACCCAGAGAAAAGGGTTTGGCTTCAACATAGACACCGCGTTTGTATAACATTTCAAAGGTATCGCGTGCGCTGTGGCCTATTGCCAGCACGACATGGTTTGTAGTCAGCGTCTCGCCATTGGAAAGCTTGACGCCTTTTATCTGGTGGTTGTCGATCAGGATGTCATCAACGCGGCTCTGGAAGCGGATTTCGCCGCCGAGAGATTCGATATTGGCACGCATCTCTTCTATCATGCCGACCAGTTTGAAGGTGCCGATGTGCGGCTTGCTGACGTACAGAATCTCCGGCGGTGCGCCGGCTTTAACAAACTCGGTCAGTACCTTGCGACCATAGTGTTTTGGATCTTTAATCTGGCTATGTAACTTTCCATCGGAAAATGTCCCTGCACCGCCTTCACCAAATTGCACGTTGGATTCGGGGTCAAGTTTGCCCTTGCGCCATAAACCCCAGGTATCTTTGGTGCGTTCGCGTACAGCCTTGCCGCGTTCCAGAATGATCGGCCGGAAACCCATTTGCGCCAGTAACAGCCCGGCAAATAAGCCACAAGGGCCCAAGCCAATCACAACGGGTCGCTCATTGATATTGTCAGCCGTATGGGCGACGAAATGATAACTCGTATCTGGTGTAGGCCCGATATGTAGAGTGTCCTTGAATCTTTTCAGTAGTGCGGATTCGTTTTTTACTTCGACATCCACGGTGTAAATCAGGTTGATTGCCGACTTCTTGCGTGCATCATAACCACGGCGAAACACCGTAAAATTTAGTAAATCTTGATCGCTGATTTGCAGGCGTTGCAGGATAGCTGTTCGCAACGCTTCGTTCTGATGGTTCAAGGGTATTTTTAATTCGGTGAGTCGCAGCATGTAAAGGGTTCCGGCAATGCCCTGATATATAATCTGGCGCTTGTAGCGCAGCTGAATTTCAGGAAAGCGCTCATTTTACCGCAACAGGGCAGACAACATTCGGGGCGCAGATGGCAAAAGCTAAAATTATTTATAGTTGTACCGAATGCGGCGGGCAGGTGCCCAAGTGGCAAGGGCAATGTCCGCATTGCTCGGCATGGAACACGCTGGTAGAAAGCGTTGCCGAGCCTGTAAGTGGAAAAAATCGCTTCAGTGCGCTGGCCACGACCAGTATGGTGCAGACGCTGGCTGAAGTAGATGCGGTAGAAGTACCGCGCACACCCACCGGCATCGCCGAGTTTGACCGGGTACTGGGGGGAGGGCTGGTAAGTGGCGGCGTCGTGCTGATAGGTGGAGATCCGGGTATTGGCAAATCCACGCTGCTGCTGCAGGCGTTAGCGCATTTATCTACCCATAAGAAAGTCTTGTATGTCAGCGGCGAAGAGTCGGCACAGCAAATCGCCTTGCGTGCCAAACGGCTGACCGTTGATGCGAATGCGATGCATCTATTAGCCGAGATTCAGCTGGAAAAGATACAGGCCGCGATCGCAAAGGAAAAGCCGGATGCGGTAGTCATAGACTCCATCCAGACCGTGTATTCCGAATTACTGACTTCGGCCCCCGGCTCGGTGGCGCAGGTTAGAGAATGTGCCGCGCAATTGACGCGCCTGGCGAAAAGCTCGGCGATCACCATGATTCTTGTCGGCCATGTCACCAAAGACGGCACCCTGGCTGGGCCCAGGGTTTTGGAACATATCGTTGATACAGTCTTGTATTTTGAGGGCGATACCCATTCCAGCTTCCGTCTGGTGCGCGCGTTCAAGAACCGCTTCGGAGCGGTGAACGAGCTGGGAGTATTCGCGATGACCGAGAAAGGTCTGCGTGAGGTGAGCAATCCTTCGGCGCTGTTTCTGTCGCAGCATGATGTGCAGGTGCCCGGCTCCTGCGTGATGGTGACGCAGGAAGGCACGCGCCCGTTGCTGGTGGAGATACAGGCGTTGCTCGACCAATCTCATTCCCCCACGCCGCGCCGCCTTGCACTGGGCCTGGAACAAAACCGTCTGGCCATGCTGCTTGCCGTGCTGCATCGCCATGCCGGCATTGCCTGCTTTGACCAGGATGTTTTTATTAATGCGGTAGGCGGGGTGAAGATTACCGAGCCGGGCGCCGATCTCGCGGTGCTGCTGGCGATCGTATCCTCATTGCGCAACAAGCCGTTACCGGAAAAAATGGTGGTGTTCGGTGAAATCGGCCTGGCGGGCGAGGTGAGGCCGGTGCAACGCGGCCAGGAACGGCTTAAGGAGTCTGCCAAGCTGGGTTTTACCCGCGCGATTATCCCCAAAGCCAACAAACCCAAGCAGCCTATCCCGGGAATGGAGATTATTGCGGTAGACCGGATTGAGGATGCAGTTGCCAAGATGCGAGAATGACAGGAGAGTATTTTTCGTTATCCAGGGGCGTGTTTTTAGTAATTATTCGTGACATACCGTATTAGGAAATGCCGTTTTACGGTATAATTTCTGTCCATGATTAAATACATTTTTGTTACTGGCGGTGTTGTGTCCTCATTGGGCAAAGGAATCGCCGCCGCCTCCCTCGCTGCAATCCTTGAATCGCGCGGCCTCAAAGTAACGATGCTCAAACTGGATCCGTATATCAACGTTGATCCGGGTACGATGAGTCCGTTTCAGCATGGCGAGGTTTTCGTAACTGAAGATGGTGCGGAGACTGATCTCGATTTGGGCCATTACGAGCGTTTTGTGACGGCCAAGATGCGCAAGGCCAATAACTTCACCACCGGCCAAATCTACGACAGCGTGATACGCAAAGAGCGTCGTGGCGAATATCTGGGCAAGACAGTACAGGTCATTCCGCATATCACCAATGAAATACAAGCTTTTATCGAGCGCGGCGCGCTGGCATCCTATGAAGGCCATGCCGATGTGGCGATCGTCGAGATTGGTGGCACGGTCGGTGATATCGAATCATTGCCCTTCCTGGAGTCTGTGCGGCAAATGGCGTTACGTAGTGGTCGACATAGCTGTGCATTTGTACACTTGACACTGGTGCCCTATATCACCAGTGCCGGTGAGTTAAAGACCAAGCCGACCCAGCACAGCGTGCAAAAGCTGCGCGAGATTGGTATTTTCCCGACCGCGTTGCTGTGTCGTGCGGATAGGCCGATTCCCGATGATGAGCGCGCGAAGATTTCGCTCTTCTCGAACGTACGCGAAGAAGCGGTTATCTCGGTGTGGGATGTAGACAGTATTTACAAGATACCCAAGATACTTAACGATCAAGGCCTGGATCGCATCATCTGTGAAGAGCTGGGCATTAACCCACCTCCGGCAGATTTGTCGGTATGGAACAAGCTGGTTGACTCCCTGGAACACCCAAAGCATGAGATTACCATTTGCATGGTGGGAAAATATGTTGATCTGACTGAGTCGTACAAGTCGCTGATTGAAGCACTACGGCATGCGGGCATACATACTTCAACGCGCGTTAATATCGAATATCTGGATTCAGAAGCCCTTGAAGTATCAGGTGCGAATGAGTTAAAGCGTTTTGATGCGATTCTGGTGCCGGGTGGCTTTGGTGTACGCGGTACAGAAGGCAAGATTGCTGCGATACGTTATGCACGTGAAAATAAAATACCCTATCTGGGCATTTGTTTGGGTATGCAGCTGGCAGTGATTGAATATGCGCGTCATGTGGCGGGAATGAAGGATGCCAACAGCACTGAATTTAATCTGGCAACCGAGCATCCCGTCGTCGCGCTGATTACCGAATGGCTGGACCGTGACGGGCGTGTTGCCACTCGCAGTGCAGATTCTGATCTTGGGGGTTCGATGCGTTTGGGATCGCAGCGCTGCCCTGTTAAAGGTGACACACTGGCGGCCAGCATTTATGGCAAAGAAGTGAATGAGCGCCATCGTCATCGCTATGAGGTCAATAATCACTACGTACCATTGCTGGAAAAAGCGGGGATGATCATTTCAGCACGTACACCGAGTGAAGCATTGCCGGAGATGATGGAATTACCCAAAGTGATGCATCCGTGGTTTGTCGGCGTACAGTTCCATCCGGAATTTACCTCCACCCCGCGTGATGGGCATCCATTATTTACTGCCTTCGTCACTGCAGCATTGGCGCATAAAGGAACAAAATGAAACTGTGTAACTTTAATGTAGGACTCGACCAACCCCTGTTTCTGATCGCCGGACCATGCGTAATTGAATCTGAACAGATGGCGCTGGATACAGCAGGCCAATTAAAAGAAATCTGCCAGCAGATTGGCATACCGTTTATCTACAAATCGTCATACGACAAAGCCAATCGCAGTTCAGGAAAATCTTTCCGTGGTTTTGGACTGGATGAGGGTCTGAAAATACTGGAAAAAGTTAAAAAGCAGATCGGCGTGCCCGTGCTGACCGATGTCCACAACATTGAAGATATCGCTGCCGTAGCTGCCGTTGTCGATGTATTACAAACCCCTGCGTTCCTGTGTCGCCAAACGGATTTTATCCATGCGGTTGCCAAATGTGGCAAGCCGGTCAATATCAAAAAGGGACAGTTTCTGTCGCCCTGGGATATGCAGAATGTTGTGGAAAAAGCGCGCGATGTCAGCGGACAGGACAACATCATGGTGTGCGAGCGCGGCGCGTCATTCGGCTACAACAACCTGGTCTCTGACATGCGTTCGCTGGCCGTGATGCGTAATACGAAGTGTCCGGTCGTTTTTGATGCGACACATTCAGTGCAATTGCCGGGTGGGCAGGGTACCGTCAGCGGCGGACAGCGTGAGTTTGTGCCGGTATTGGCGCGTGCTGCAGTGGCAGCAGGTATATCAGGCGTGTTTATGGAAACACATCCTAATCCATCAAAGGCATTATCCGATGGCCCCAATGCATTTCCGCTTGGTCATCTAAAAGAATTGTTACAGACATTGATGGTGCTGGATGCAGCAGTAAAGAAGCAAGGTCTGATTGAAGAAAAAATAGACTTGCGTAACGTTTAGAAATCAGAAAAAAGAAAAGAGTGATGAAATGAGTGCAATTGTAGATGTGATAGCCCGTGAAATTTTAGACTCCCGTGGAAACCCTACGGTTGAGGCGGATGTGTTGCTGGAATCTGGTGTGATGGGGCGCGCTGCGGTACCGTCCGGGGCATCAACCGGCACTAAAGAAGCTGTTGAGCTGCGAGATGGCGACAAACAGCGTTACCTCGGCAAAGGTGTATTGAAAGCCGTTGAGTTTGTGAACACCGAAATCGCTGAAGCGATTATCGGCCTGGATGCAATGGAACAGGCATTCATTGATCAAACGATGATCGAGCTTGATGGCACAGAAAATAAATCCCGCCTCGGTGCAAACGCTATTCTGGCGGTATCCATGGCGGTAGCCAAAGCGGCAGCCGAAGAATCCGGTTTGCCCTTGTATCGTTATCTGGGAGGTGCATCACGCATGGAAATGCCTGTTCCGATGATGAATATTATCAACGGTGGCGCGCACGCAACAGGCGGTGCGGATATTCAAGAGTTTATGATTGTTCCAGTAGGTAGTCAAAGCTTCCGCGAGGCACTGCGTTGCGGCGCGGAAATTTTCCATCACCTGAAAGCAATATTGCATCATAAAGGCTTGAGTACAACTGTAGGTGACGAGGGTGGTTTTGCGCCGTCCCTGGGTTCCAATGAAGCAGCGCTGAAAGTCATTGTAGAAGCGATCGAAGCAGCTGGCTATGTGCCAGGAGCCGATGTTGCGATTGCAATGGATCCTGCCGCCTCTGAATTTTACAAGGACGGCAAGTATCATCTCAAAGCCGATAAATTGACACTTAGCTCTGCACAAATCGTAGATATGTATGCAAGCTGGGTAGACAAGTACCCCATCATCAGTATTGAAGACGGTATGAGTGAACATGATTGGGCAGGCTGGAAGTTGCTGACTGATCGACTGGGTAAATCCACCCAACTGGTGGGTGATGACGTTTTTGTAACGAATACCAAGATATTGAGCGAAGGCATCAAGCAGGGAATTGCCAACTCGATTCTGATCAAGATTAACCAGATCGGTACTTTGACCGAAACATTCGCCGCGATTGAAATGGCGAAACGCGCCGGTTACACTGCCGTAATCTCGCATCGTTCGGGTGAGACTGAAGACACGACGATTGCAGATCTCGCAGTCGCAACCAACGCGCTCCAAATCAAGACAGGTTCCCTGTCGCGTTCAGATCGTATGGCTAAGTACAATCAACTCTTGCGTATTGAAGAAGATCTGGGTGACAGCGCTTCATATCCAGGCCGTAATGCCTTCTACCAACTGGGATAGTGTGCCCGTGTGTTCAGCGCTCTGCTAAATCGGATCTGCAGAATTAGATGCGTTGGGTAACTTTGATTTTATTGGCGCTAATCCTGCTTTGGCAGTATCCATTGTGGTTGGGTAAGGGGAGCTGGATAAAAGTTTGGGAACTTGACCGTCAGGTCGAAGCACAAAAAAAAATCAATCATCAAACCAAACTGCGCAATGCGGTGCTTGATGCAGAAGTGCGCGATCTCAAGCAGGGTACGGAAGCGGTGGAAGAGCGAGCCCGTAGCGAGTTGGGTATGATCAAGCAGGGTGAATCATTCTTTCAGGTAGTGGGTGGAAGTTCACCCTTGCAGGCTTCAGGCGTAGGCGTTACAAAACCTGTCGGGAATTGATTAAAAGCATTCGATACTGATATTGCGGCTATGCTTTTGAGGAAGGATGTGGTGCCGGGACCGGAATCGAAAACCAAGCAGGGCAAGGGTTTCGTGGCAATGCTGTGAAAGTTACTGCAATAGTTACTGCATTTTTCATTTGCTTGTCCGCTGATTGCCCAGGCTGCCGCATTATACCAAACATCCTGAACACCCCCTCGCCGGTTCACCGCTGTTGACGCGCACGATCCGCAAACTATAGCGGCTGCGGCAACGGAGCGGTCAGGCTATTCAGTGGTATGGAATCAGCTTGCCGCTGCCCTGCGCGGGGCAACGATTATTCCGCTAAAAACCAAAGCGGCTTGATGGCTTAACGTACAGAAAACAAGCGGCACGGCGTGAAACCACCACGCCACCATTTATATCAACCAGCAAACTGCCCCGCCAATCCATCCAGCGTCATATTCACCGCAATCGCATTATGCGGAATCAGCACATAACGCCAAGGCTTACCGCCATTGGCAAGCGCATAGTCAGTAGCATTTTTGCACCACCTGATTGCAGCTTCCTTTTTGGCTAAGACAACGGCATCGGTCATCTGATTACTGGCCTTGGGTTCCAGCATATAGAGTGCATCTTTCGACTCGGCCACAAAATCCGGCTGATACTCTGATTGATCTGCTCCCTGTTTGTAGAAAATCAGAAATTGCCCCTTGGCTGGCTTGAACCACTTCTGTGCATCACGCTCAAGGATAACTGCCAGTACGCGCTCTGCTTCTGACGCGAATTTTTGCACTGGGTACAGGCAATTCTTGAAGCCCCCGAAAACATACTTCGACATATTGCTCTTGTCCTCGGGCGAGACACGGTAATCCGCCGTTGGCTCGTTGACCGAATAGGTGTAGGCGCTGGGTTTGAGTTCCACATACCCCTTGCTCACCACCACCTCGTAATCAACCTCCTCCTCCCAGAAATGATCCTGCATTTGCGCATGGATGAACTTGGCAATATCGCGCTGGTAGCAGCGCAACACCTTACGGGCTTCATCCTCGGTTAGATAGCTGCAAAGGTGATTAACGGTTTGCTTGGCCAAGTCGTACAACAAATCAGCTTGATCGTCGTAAGAAACATCATCAAAATCCATCAGACCGCTGACGACATAATCCTCTATACGCTTTTCCTCAATACCGCCAACACCCAGCGTCACCTCATCTCGCTGGCCAGTTCGCAGATGCTGTATCCATAGATCATCGGATACTGCTGGGTATTTCAGCGTATCCAGCTTCAGGCTGAACGGCTTGAATCCTGCCTTTACCTCGCCCTTTGGCACAACCAGAATGCGCGGAATTTCTATCGTCTGTTGCGTAACCAGTTCGACTGTTTTTGCTACAACGGCGGCGAAATCAGGCTGCTCGGTCACACCCTCCAGCTCCATCTGTGTGGGGCGATGCTGCTCTTGTACAGCCTTGACGATTGCGGCCTGTACGTCGGGATTTTTCAAGTGCGCCATCGTAGGCACAGCCGTCGGCTGATTCTCCAGTTTGCGTATCACGTCGTAAGCGATCTGTGCGACCTTCTGCTCTTCCGGCTTGGCGAAGACGGGCTGCACATCCTGCCCGGCCATCTTCGTGCTGGCAGTCGCATCGGCTGGTTTCAAACCCAGCTTGGCCGCGAGTTGCGATTGCGAAACGATGGTCGCCGTTTTCTGGCCGAAGTCATTGTCATCCAGTATCACCGCCTTCAAATGAATAGCGGAATCAGGCCGGTTCGCCTCGTTGATAATTTC
>JANXWX010000221.1 GCA_025350915.1 Nitrosomonadales bacterium | reverse complement strand
TGTCGTCTTCGAGGATGCGTTTCAGCAACTCGGCTTCGGTTGGTTTGCCGATCTTTTCGATAGCGAATTTGTCTTGCTCAAATATGCCGGTTTTGACTTTTCTGTATTTGTAAGAACCCAGAAAATAAATACCTGGTTTGGTAATGCGCAAAGCCGTTTCATTACCTTGTCTGGGGAAGTTGTATCTGTTTTCACCGGCAAAAAAACCGGAACCATAAAAGCTGGAAAGCTGGTACGAACCTGCTGGAAGCAGCGTGTGATAGAACAGGCCATCCGTTACGCTCATGCTCCAATACGGGGTTTCAGTGGGTGGTGCTACTTGCTGCATCCAGGCGGCCTGCACTTTGGTGGGCGCCTCGTCCATATCAACATAGCCGAAGACCAGTGAGTTGGTCGGATCGTTGATGTCCCTGACAGGGCCGCTGCTGCCACAACCCGCCAGTAACCCTAATGTAATGATGCCAAGTATCAGTCCTATGCGATATTTCATCTGCGCTCCCCATTTTTTTAATCGTTGTGGCTTTAGTATAACCGATGAAAAATCGCATTGTGCGATGCGGTCTCATATTGCTGAGGCTACATGTGTATGCGTATCGGAATTACTTGATGTATAAGAATAGCTGAAAAAACCAGCTGACTGATTGACAATGGAACGATCGTTCTATAATCTGCAGGCATGGAAAATAACACTGCAATACCTTCAATTCAACTTGTACAACAGCCTGATTTTGGCGCTTTCGTCGGGCAAATTTTACTGCCTGACAAACTGATACCGGTCCAGTTGACACCGATGTATAGCCATAGTGTTTCGGCGGGTTTTCCGTCGCCTGCGGATGACTATATTGAAGACCGGCTCGATCTGAACGCGTTATTGGTCAATAACAAAGCCGCTACTTTTTTTCTGCGGGTGAAGGGCGATTCAATGCTCAATGCCGGCATCCATCACGGTGACATTATTGTGGTTGATCGCTCAGTGCAACCCGTACATCGCTCTATTGTGGTGGCGGTGGTGGATGGAGAGCTTACGGTTAAACGCCTGATTAGCCGCAGTGGCGTCACAGAACTGCATGCCGAGAATCCCAAGTACTTGCCGATACGTTTGCAGGAAGGGCAGGAGCTGACCATTTGGGGTGTGGTGACCAGTTCGATACATCAATTGAAATGATTTTGAATAATGAGCACTATTGCATTAGTCGATGTCAATAATTTCTACGTCAGCGCCGAGCGCGTGTTTAATCCCAGGCTGGAAGGACGCTGCGTGGTGGTGTTATCCAACAACGATGGTTGTGTGGTTGCGCGCAGCGGCGAAGTGAAAGCGCTGGGTATTGCGATGGGTGGACCGTGGTTCAAACTGAAAGATCTCGCGCGCCAGCACAGTATCATTGCACTGTCGTCTAACTATGCCCTGTATGCAGATATGTCGAATCGGGTGATGTCGGTGCTGAGCGACTTCAGTTCACGGCAGGAAATTTACAGTATCGATGAATGTTTCCTGGATTTGGCAGGGCACGCCGGTTGTCACACCCAGTATGGTCAACAGATACGACAGCGTATTCAGCAATGGTTGGGCTTGCCTGTCAGCGTGGGTTTTGCGTCGACCAAAACCCTGGCAAAGCTGGCCAACTATCTGGCGAAAAAGCGTCCCGAATATGCCGGAGTGTGCGATTTGACAGCGATGTCGCAGGCGCAGCGGGATGAGATTTTTGCCAGTATTGCGGTGGGTGAAGTGTGGGGGGTGGGGCGAAAATTAAATGAGCAGTTGCAGCAGGGCGGCATCACAACGGTGAAGCAGCTGCGTGATTTCGATATTAGTCGTATACGCAATCACTTCGGTGTGGTGATGGAAAGAACCGTGTATGAACTGCGTGGTGTGTCTTGTCTGGATAGGCTGGATATTGCGCCTCCCAGAAAGCAGATTATCAGCTCGCGCAGCTTTGGCCAAAGTGTTACCACGCTAAACGAGTTGCAGGAAGCGGTGAGCGTCTATATGTCCATTGCTGCGGTCAAGCTACGTGAGCAAGGTTCGGTTGCCGCCGCCGTCCATGTATATATCCATACCAATGAGCACGTACACGAAGCACCGCAATATAGTCACGGCATAACCATGGCACTAACCCGCCCCACCGACGATACGATGCAGCTGGTCGCGGCGGTTAAGGCCGGCTTATACAGAATTTATCGCCCCGGCTATGTCTATAAAAAAGCGGGTGTCATGCTGTCTGAAATTACCCCAGCGGGTATTGTGCAGACGCAGTTGTTTACAGATAGTGTCGGGTCAGAAAAATCATTCAAACTGATGGCCGCGATGGATGGTATTAATTTGCGTATGGGTAAGGGCGCCATCCATTTGGCCAGCGATGGGATAGCGCAGAACTGGCGTATGAACAAAGGTAATGTGACGCCGGCGTATACCAGCAATTGGGATGAATTACCTGTTGTTGTGTAAGTTTATTCCGGTTAATGATTAATCAAAAGCCAGGGAACTAATCAGATACAAATGTGACCAACCAAAAGGTTGATCACCAATGTTGATGCTGACGTTGAGGATGCTTTATAATGAACGAATAATATTATTAATTATTGACTACTCCGGTATTTATACTCATTTATCAAGGTGTGGTTTCATGAATTTTCTCAAAAAAATATTTTATTTTGGTGAACAGGTAGAAGAATATCCTGTGCGCGTTATCAACGAGCGTGAAGCGCGCGCTGCAGCGGGATTAATGTTGTTACTTGGCATGTATGGTTTCTTGAAAGGGTATCTCACGGCCGATTATTTCCCTGAACGCCTGATGATTATCGCGTTTGTGATTGAGCTTGGTGTTCGTGTGTTGATTAACCCAAAATATGCGCCGTTCATGGTGGTAGCGCGTCTGATTGTGCGCAATCAAAAAGTGGAATATGTGGGCGCGCCGCAAAAACGGGTCGCCTGGTCATTGGGTTTGGTACTGGGTCTGTTTATGTACTGGCTGGTATTTAAAGAAGCCAATATGGGCGTCATGAATTTTGCGGGTTGTCTGACCTGCGTGATTATGCTTTATTTTGAAGCGGCATTTGGCATCTGTCTGGGTTGCAGTTTATACAACTTGTTTAATCGCGAAAAAGCCCAGCTATGTCCGGGTGGCGTGTGCGAAATTAAACGGGTAGAAGAAATTCAGAAATTCAATCCGGTGCAGTGGATTATTGTGGTTGCGTTTATCGGATTGATGGTGGCGATTCCGACCTATAATTTGCTGAATATGCAGGATCCAAATATGGTTACGTTTGAGAATTTTGACACGTTTGAGTGGAAAGACAATTAATACGATTCATACTGGCCTGAACTAATGATGGTGGTAAAGCTAGTCCATGTTTATTTATAGCGCATCCAATGTTTGCAAAATGTCGCTAAGCAGCGGTCGTGCCACAACATTTGGATCTACGCAATCTGCCTGAAGTTTCATGAGCGACGCAATGCAAGAGTGGTGTTTGTCCTCTGCAGGGCAGCGTGCCAGCAACTCCTCCAGCAAACAACCCCAAGCCCGCACTTCAATACGTTGCAATGTTAACGCGCGTGGTTGATCATCAGGCGGAAAAAAAGACGCAGCGCCGAAGTCTCCCAAAAAACAAACTCCTTTGTTGTTGTGCATAATATTATGCGCATATAAATCGCCATGCATAATGCCTTTGTTGTGCAATTGAAGTGCGGCAGCAGCAATACCTTTTGCAATGGACAAGACCGACTCAAGCGTAAATTTTGTGTCATCTGCATAAATGTCGCGCGTGCAGGAGTCCAGGCTTGGTGATCCAGCCAAGTTGTGGAAAGTCGACGCAATTCTGTCCATGATCAACCCCGTACCACCAGTTGGGTGTTCAACTATTTTTCCATGTATCGCAATTAAATTCGGATGTGCGCCAGCACTGATACATGCGGTTTTTTCGCTGTGGGGCAGACCGTCACTGGTCATGCTACCTTTGAATAATTTAACGGCCACATCAACTTCAATTCCATCAGCTTGTTGCCACCTGGCATGGTGTATCACGCCGGAAGCGCCTTCCCCCAGTTTTTGTTGCAGCTTGAGTTTCTGCCAATCTATTGCTGTAATCGGATTTTGTGCCAGTGCGCTGCTTTCGTGATTTTCGCAGCAGGGATTGCCAGCATAAGCCAGCCAGGAGAGACGGGGCAGGGTAAATAGCCAATTCGGTAGCTCCTTGAAGCGATTGGCGGCAATGCGCAGTAATTCTAATCTATGACAAGCCGCCATTTCCTGGGGCAATGTTTGTAACTGATTTCCAGCCAACATCAATTTTTGCAGGTGTGTGCATTGCCCTATTTCAGGGGGTAGCTCGCGTATTTTGTTATCCGTAAGGATGAGCCAGCGCAGCGATTTTCCCAGGGAAGCAGCAGATACGTCACAAATTTTATTGGCTTTAAAGCCAACCATGGTGAGCTGGGTACACTTTCCCAACACTTCCGGCAAACGGGTAAATTGGTTGTCTGAGCAAAACAGAATGCGCAATTTGTGCAGCCGATAAAAATCATCAGGCAGCGATGATAATTGATTGCCGGAAAGATCGAGTATTTCAAGCGTGTCAGCAAGGTCGTAAATTTCGTCCGGTAGCGCAGTCAATCCACAAGAAAAATTTAAACGAGTATTACCGTTGAGTTTGGCTGCGCGAATGATTGTGGATGCTTCCGATAAATGTGTGATCAATTGATATTCTTTACAAGAAAAACCTGCCTTGATCGTTTAAATACAATCAAGGCAGGTTTGGATATTATGTGCTGTTTGCTAGCGGTTTGATATTTTACAGGTAGATTGAAACAAATATGAAATCAATCGGCTGTTTGCGCCAGGTTAGTGATAATCAAGTGCGCCAATTGATTTGTTCTAGGTGGTGCTAGTGGGTTTCCTCGCGCCCATGTTTGCGCCAGCGCCAGCCATTATTAAGCATTTCCCTGCTCACCAAATTTGCAATCAGGTTGTAACCATAGGGAGTAGGGTGAACCATATCCGCGAACAGATAGTTACCAATAATGCCGGGAATCAAATTTGCATTCGTGCAGACCAATGATGAAGAGAGAGGGTTCATTGCAGGGTTTAAATCACAGGCAGTGTTTGTGACGTTGCTCAGGCCGTATGCACCCGGATTGACATATTGTTTGTAGCTTTCAGCATATGCATCAACATATAACACGCTGGAATTACCCGCCAAACCTGTTTGTAGTTGAGCATTAAAGGTGTTTACCAATACATCAATCAAACCACGGGTGGATGTATCAAAGGTTGCACCCATTGGTGTAATGGCAATATTG
>JANXWX010000091.1 GCA_025350915.1 Nitrosomonadales bacterium | reverse complement strand
GCGGGCTCAGCCACGGCGGCAAGCCATCATATAGTTGACGTCGGTATCGCGGCCGAGCGCATAAATCTTGCTGAGCGGGTTGTAGGTTAAGCCGGTTATGGTCGACACGCTCAGCCCGCTGTTGCGGCAGAACTGCGCCAGTTCGGAAGGTTTGATGAATTTGGCATAATCATGGGTGCCACGCGCCAGCATATTCAACACATATTCCGCGCCGATAATGGCGAGCAGATAGGATTTTGGGTTGCGGTTCAGGGTGGAAAAAAACACATGGCCACCTGGTTTAACCAGTTGCGAGCAGGCGCGCACGATGCTTTGCGGGTCGGGCACATGTTCCAGCATTTCCATGCAAGTCACCACGTCGTAATGCCCCGGTTTTTCCAGCGCGAGTTCTTCCACTGCGATTTTGCGGTACTCGACCTGTTTCCCACTTTCCAGCAGATGCAGCTGAGCGACCTGCAGTGCCTTGTCGCCCAGATCAATACCCGTAACTTGAGCGCCCAAGCCCGCCATGCTTTCCGACAGGATGCCGCCGCCGCAGCCCACATCCAGCACGGTTTTGCCGGCAAGATGGGCGATGTTGTCGATATACCCCAGACGTAAGGGATTGATTTCATGCAAAGGCTTGAATTCGCTGTTGATGTCCCACCAGCGGTGGGCGAGTTGGCTGAATTTTTCCAGTTCGATAGGGTCGGCGTTGGTCATGGCATGTGTAAAAAGAAGGCTTCTGCATAGGTTACCTCATCAGGGCGTGCTTTGCACAGCCTGATGCAATGAATCGCGTCGGCAGTCATTCAGACAGGTTTATTTTTTGTCACGAGGGGGGTGGTCATGATAAAATCAGAAGCTGTTTTGTAAGCTATTTTAAGGGCCACGCCATACATGGAACAATTTGCCAAGGAAACACTGAACGTCAGTCTTGAAGGTGAAATGCGCAAGTCTTATCTGGACTATGCGATGAGCGTAATCGTTGGGCGGGCCTTGCCCGACGTGCGCGACGGACTCAAGCCGGTACACCGCCGCGCGTTGTTCTCCATGCACGAACTTTCCAACGATTGGAATAAGCCTTACAAGAAATCGGCGCGTATTGTCGGTGACGTTATCGGTAAATACCACCCTCACGGCGATACTGCTGTGTACGACACGATTGTGCGTATGGCGCAGGATTTCTCGCTGCGCTACCCGCTGGTAGATGGTCAGGGCAACTTCGGTTCGGTGGACGGCGATAACGCGGCGGCGATGCGTTATACCGAAATCCGCATGGCGCGTATTGCGCATGAATTATTGGCCGATCTGGACAAGGAAACGGTTGATTTCGGACCCAACTATGACGGTTCCGAACATGAGCCACTGGTGCTGCCTGCACGCTTCCCCAATTTGCTGGTCAACGGCTCCACGGGTATCGCGGTGGGTATGGCAACGAATATACCGCCGCATAATCTGGGTGAGGTTATCGAGGCATGCCTTGCGTTGCTGCAAAATCCGGAGATGGATATTGAGCAGTTGATCGAGATGGTGCCCGCGCCTGACTTCCCGACCGCTGGTTTTATTTATGGCTTGGCCGGGGTCAAGGAAGGTTACCGTACCGGTCGTGGCCGTGTGATTATGCGCGCACGTACACACTTTGAAGATGTGGACAAGGGCAATAACCGGCAGGCGATTATTATCGACGAGCTGCCGTATCAGGTGAACAAGGCCAACCTGCTGATCAAGATCGGCGAGCTGGTGCGCGAGAAGCGGCTTGAAGGTATTTCTGAAATTCGCGACGAATCCGACAAGTCCGGCATGCGCGCGGTGATCGAACTGAAGCGCAATGAAAATCCCGAAGTGATTTTGAACCAGCTATTCAAGCTGACGCAGCTGCAGGACAGCTTCGGCATGAATATGGTGGCGTTGCTGGATGGTCAGCCGCAGCTGCTTAATTTGAAGCAATTCCTGGTGGCCTTCCTTAACCATCGTCGCGAAGTAATCAATCGCCGCACTATATTTGAATTGCGCAAGGCGCGTGATCGCGGGCATATTCTGGAAGGTTTGGCCGTTGCCCTTTCTAACGTGGATGAAATTATCGCACTGATCAAGGCTGCTGCGACGCCTGCAATTGCGAAGCAGGGTTTGATGGGCAAGGAATGGCGTTCGTCGCTGGTGGAAGATCTGTTGAGCCGGGTCAGCGATGCGTCGCGTCCCGAAGGCCTGTTGCCAGAGTTTGGCATGTCCAAGCAGGGCGGTTATCGCCTGTCGGATACGCAGGCGCAGGCAATTCTTGAATTGCGTTTACAGCGATTGACCGGTCTGGAGCAGGACAAGATCGTCAACGAATACCGCGAAGTGATGGACAAGATTCTGGACCTGCTGGATATTCTGGCCAAGCCGGCACGTGTCACACAGATGATCGGTGATGAACTGACCGCAATCAAAACGCAGTACGGCGACAAGCGTCGCAGCGAGATCGTGACACATACGCACGACATGAGCATGGAAGACCTGATCGCGCCTGAAGATGTTGTTGTAACACTATCCCACGGCGGCTACATGAAGGCGCAATCGCTCGGTGAATACACCGCGCAAAAACGCGGTGGACGCGGCAAGCAGGCGGCGCCGACCAAGGAAGACGATTTCGTTGATAACCTGTTTATCGCCAACACGCATGATTACATCCTGTGCTTCTCCAGCATGGGTCAGGTGTACTGGATCAAGGTTTATGACGTGCCGCAGGGTGCGCGCACCGCGCGTGGCCGGCCTATTGTGAACCTGCTGCCGCTGGCGGAAGGCGAGAAAATCAATGCGATCCTGCCGGTGAAGGAGTTCTCCGACAACCAGTTCATCTTCTTTGCCACTGCCCAGGGTACCGTGAAGAAAACGCCGTTGTCCGATTTCGCCAATCCGCGCAAGGCCGGCATTATCGCGATTAATCTGGATGAGGGTGACTTCCTTATCGGTGTCGCGCTGACTGATGGCAAACACGATGTGATGTTGTTCTCAAACGGCGGAAAAGCAGTACGTTTCGATGAGGATGATGTGCGCTCGATGGGCCGTGCTTCACGCGGGGTCCGCGGCATGAAGCTGGGCGCAGGCCAGCAGGTTATTGCGTTGCTGGTGGCCGAGGATGAAACACAGACCGTGTTGACTGCCACGGAGAATGGCTTTGGCAAGCGCACACCGATTGCCGAATACACCCGCCACGGACGTGGTACACAGGGCATGATTGCAATCCAGACCAGTGAGCGTAACGGCAAAGTGGTGGCCGCCACACTGGTGAGAACCGATGATGAAATCATGCTGATCGGCACCAATGGTGTGCTGATCCGCACCCGCGTCAGTGAGATCCGAGAGATGGGCCGTACCACGCAGGGCGTCACGCTGATCAATCTGGGCAAGGGCGAGAAACTCGCAGGACTGAGCCGGATTGCCGAGCCTGAAGAAGATCCGCTTGCTGAATCTGAGGGTGGCTCAGAAGGCGCTGCGGGTACTGATGAAGCCGTTGAATAAATCCCATGTTGAATGAAGACCAGTTGATAGTATTGCTTTCCGATCTTGAAACAGATCGTGTTGAGCGCACGACTTCAACTAATGATACGGATAAATTTAGTCAGGCGATTTGTGCTTTCGCCAATGATTTTCCTAATCATCGTAAGCCTGGTTATTTGTTGATTGGTGTTAAGGATGACGGGAGTTTGTCTGGTTTGCAGGTTAGCGATCAACTGCTGCAAAATCTTGGCGCGATTCGCGCAGATGGAAATGTATTACCTTCTCCTGCAATGAATGTGCAGAAATTTGGATTGACTGGTGGCGATGTTGCTGTGGTTGAAGTTATGCCATCTGACATGCCACCAGTACGTTATAAAGGTCGTGTCTACATACGTGTTGGTCCGCGGAAGGCGGTTGCTAATGAGCATGAGGAGAGGATTCTCAGCGAACGACGCACAGCTGCAGTACGCTCTTTTGATGCGCGACCTTGCGTCGAAGCCAAGTTAGATGATTTGGCCTTGGGTCAGTTCGATGCGTATCGTCGCGAGGCTGTGGACGCTGAAACGATTGCAGCGAATCATCGTGATATAGAGCAACAGCTTGCCTCATTGAGGATGTTCGACTTTGAGCGTATTTGCCCGACATTTGCCGGGATTTTGTTGTTTGGCAAAAATCCGAGGTTCTTTTTGGCTGGTGCTTATATTCAGTATCTCAAGTTGCCTTCCACGGATTTGACTGATATTCCTGAAGACCAGGCTGAAATCTCAGGAGACTTGAATTCGGTATTGCGTGAATTGGAAATAAGGATCAAATCGCTTGTCCAAACCTCAATGCGAAGAATTAATGCATTGGAGGAACGGTTGTCACCGGACTATCCCGAGTGGGCATTGCGAGAATTGTTGATGAATGCTGTCATGCATAGAAATTATGAAAGCAACTCACCAGTTCGTTTTTATATATTTAGCGACCACATTGAAATTCAAAGTCCAGGTGGTTTATATGGCGAGGCTACGGCCACAAACTTCCCTACACGTAACAGCTATCGTAATCCGGTTATAGCCGAAGCAATGAAGTCGCTTGGGTTTGTTAACCGTTTTGGCTACGGCGTGCAGCGCGCGCAGACGCTGCTGAAGGAAAACGGGAATCCGCCGGCTGAATTTGAGTTCGATGAACATGCGGTGCTGGTTAAGATTTACAGGAGGCGGTCATGAAAACGATTGCCTTCTTCAACAACAAAGGAGGAGTGGGGAAAACTTCTTTGGTATATCACTTGGCTTGGATGTTTGCAGATCATGGAATCAAAACGCTGGCAGTTGACCTTGATCCGCAGGCCAATTTGACCTCCATGTTTCTGAATGAGGAGCGTTTGGAAGAATTGTGGCCGGACGGTGAGCACCCGGATACTGTATATGGTGCGATCCGCCCGATTTTGAAGGGCACGGGAGATGTTGCCGAGCCTCACATTGAAAAGATTACAGATAAACTTGGTTTGATTCCAGGAGACCTTGGGTTGTCCCAGTTTGAAGATAAACTTTCGGATGCTTGGCCCCGTTGCCATAACAACGATGAGTCTGCTTTTCGCACCATGACCGCTTTTCATCGTCTTGTTCAATATGGCGCCGCTCAGGGCACAGAGTTGGTTTTGATCGATGTGGGGCCTAATCTGGGGGCGATTAACCGGTCAGCATTGATCGCTGCTGATCAGGTATGTTTGCCACTGGCACCTGATTTATTTTCTTTGCAAGGACTCAAGAATTTAGGGCCAACATTAAATAAGTGGCGTGATGTTTGGCAGGATCTTTTGAAAAAAGCCCCACCCGATGTCCCGATGCCCAAAGGTACAATGCAGCCTATAGGTTATATTGTTATGCAGCATGGCATATTGAATAGCCGCCCGGTGAAAGCCTATCAGCGTTGGCTGAATAAAATCCCTTATACTTATCGCGAGTCAGTATTGACTGAGGAAGCATCAGGCAATATTCCTGCTGTTGTTGATGATCCGTATATGCTTGCGCTGTTGAAGCACTATCGCAGCCTGATGCCAATGGCGATGGAGGCGAACAAGCCAATTTTCTTCTTAAAATCTGCTGATGGTGCGATTGGATCACACCAGGAGGCAGTGTCGAGTTGTTATAAGGATTTCGAAAAACTGGCAGGCAAAATAGCTGCAAATGCAGGTATTGCGTTTTCTTAAGATTTTAAAATAGAGGGATTTGGAAATGACTATCTATAATTTCAGTGCAGGTCCGGCCGTATTACCGCACGAGGTGTTAAAGCAAGCTCGTGATGAAATGCTGGACTGGCACGGCAGCGGCATGTCGGTGATGGAGATGAGCCATCGCGGCAAGGAGTTTATGGGAATTGCAGCGGCGGCAGAAAAAGACCTGCGCGAGCTGATGAATATTCCGGCGAATTACAAGGTGCTGTTCCTGCAGGGCGGCGCACATCTGCAGTTCTC
>JANXWX010000105.1 GCA_025350915.1 Nitrosomonadales bacterium | reverse complement strand
GCATCATCGGGGTTTCCACTTCCAGATAACCGTGGCGCACAAAAAATTCGCGTATCGCCTGTATCGTCTGGCTGCGTATCATGAATACGCGGCGGGTCTCTTCATTCATGATCAGGTCGACATGGCGCTGGCGGTATTTTTTCTCCTGATCGGTGAGGCCGTGAAACTTCTCCGGCAACGGGCGCAGCGCTTTGGTCAGCAAACGCAGCTCGCTCACGCGTACCGACAGCTCGCCGGTCTTGGTTTTAAACAGCACACCGACCGCGCCCAGAATGTCGCCCAGATCATAATGCTTGAACGCGTCATGCGCATCTTCGCCGGTGTCGCCATTGCTGATGTACAGCTGCATGCGTCCACTCATGTCCTGCAGCGAAGCAAAACTCGCCTTGCCCATCACCCGCTTCAGCATCATGCGCCCGGCAACACTCACGTTGATCGGTGTGGCATCCAGCTCTTCGTTGCTGAGCTCGCCGTAGCTGGTATGCAGATCAGCTGACAGATGTTCGCGCTTGAAATCGTTGGGGAAGGCAACGCCCAGCTCGCGCAGCGCGGTGAGTTTGGCGCGGCGTTCGGCGATGATTTTATTTTCGTCTTGCAGCTCAACAGCAGGAGTATTTGCGGGTGTAGTCATAATATTTCCGTAGATTTAATTAACGCCTTGTTTAAGACTCGCTTCAATAAATTCGTCCAGATCGCCATCCAGCACGCCCTGGGTGTTGCCGACTTCCACGTTGGTGCGCAGGTCCTTGATGCGCGACTGGTCCAGCACATAGGAGCGTATCTGGTGCCCCCAGCCGATGTCGGTTTTGCCGTCTTCCATCGCCTGCTTATCTGCATTGCGTTTGCGCAACTCGGCTTCATACATGCGCGATTTTAGCATTGCCATGGCTTCGGCGCGGTTGCGGTGTTGCGAACGGTCGCTCTGGCACTGCACCACGATACCGGTGGGGGCGTGGGTAATACGCACCGCCGAGTCGGTCTTGTTGATGTGCTGGCCACCCGCGCCGGAGGCACGGTAGGTATCCACGCGCAGGTCGGCAGGATTGATTTCAATCTCGATGGATTCATCCACTTCAGGATAAACGAATACGCTGGAAAAGGAAGTATGGCGGCGGTTGCCCGAGTCGAACGGGGATTTGCGCACCAGGCGGTGTACGCCGGTCTCGGTACGCAGGTGGCCGAAGGCGTATTCGCCGGTGACCTTCAGGGATGCCCCCTTGATACCGGCGACTTCACCATCAGACTGTTCCAGAATTTCTACCTTGAAGCCCTTGCGTTCACAGTAGCGCAGGTACATGCGCAACAGCATCGAGGCCCAGTCCTGCGCTTCGGTGCCGCCGCTGCCAGCCTGAATTTCGATAAAGGCATTATTTGCATCCATTTCGCCGGAAAACATGCGGCGGAACTCCATGTCTGCCACCAGTTTTTCCATGCGCTCAATGTCTTTACCGATACTGAGCAGGCTGTCATCGTCATTTTCAGCCAGCGCCATTTCCATCAACTCTTTGGCGTCGTTCAGGGTGCTTTCAACATGCTGCAGATTAACCACAACTCCTTCCAGCACCTTGCGTTCCCGCCCCAGTTCCTGCGAGCGTTTGCTGTCTTCCCAGATGGTTGGGTCTTCGGCCAGACTGACGACTTCGGCTAAACGGTCTTGCTTGCCAGCGAAGTCAAAGATACCTCCGTAATTCGAGGTTACGCACTTGCAAATCCTGCAGGTGGTTGTTGAGGGCGTTAAGTTGTTCGGCTTCCATGATTATGTCGTTTGCGTGTGTGGGATTGGCAGGGATGCCGCTTAGTGAGACATCCCGCGAAGTCTGTGATTATACATGCTCCGCGCCTTTTTAAGGGGGCGCATGCAAGGCTTAAAGCATGAGCAGACCCAGTCCTACCCCCGTGCATATAGCAACAAAGCCAATGACGACCTGTTTGGCAAGTTGCCTGCCACCGATGAAAATAACCAGGCCAAACTTGAGCAGCATATTGGCAAGGAAAGCAATGGCGATAGAGATAATCGCATGCTGTCCGCTCATTTTTTCCAGATCGTATAAACGCAAACTGGAGAGGGTGATTGCATCCACATCGGTGAGGCCTGAAATGGCTGCCACTGCATACAAACCCTTGTGACCTGCAATGTCCGATAACCAGGCCGCTGCCAGCAGTATTACTACGTAAATCAACGCAAAACTTAACGCCGCCGGGATTTCAGTTGGATTGGTACTGCTCGGTTTGGGGAGTTCGGCATCGCTGCGCAGTTTTTTCCAGCCTATCAGGGTGGCTGCAATGCCGAACAACAATCCTGACCCCATAGGCAGCAAAAGCTTGGGTAAAACTGAAGGTGCAATCACCGCGCTGATCA
>JANXWX010000049.1 GCA_025350915.1 Nitrosomonadales bacterium | reverse complement strand
AAATTTTTCTGGCTGATTCCTGAAGATCCCACCCGGTGATATGGCATTGACCCGTACTGCAGGTGCGATAGTTGTCGCCAGCCAGCGGGTGAATTGAATGAGCCCACCCTTTGAAGCCCCATAGGCGGCAGGATTACTCATTTTTGTGCCCTCATACATGCTCCAATCAGGGCCATATTCACCATAAATTGAGCCAATGTTGATTATGTTTGCACCCTCGGCCACCCTGAGTAGGGGGGTTAGACCCTGACAAAGGTCAAACACGGCCGTCAAGTTGACTTCCAGTGCACGCCGCCAAGTCTCAACGGTCTGCTCTTCGAATGGAACACCCCACCCTTGTAACTCCGATGTACCAACAAAGGCCGCATTATTGATGAGCATATTAAGGCCTTCGCCGCCACTTTTTAGCCAACTCATTAATTCTGCGCGCTGTTCCTGCTGTTCCAGATCGCAGTGCCGGTGCTGAATCTTGATTCCCCATTGTTGTGTCAATGCCTCGATCTGATCCTGAAAATTCGAACCAGGCCGGTCAACCAGTACCAGATCGGCACCAAGTTCAGCCAGAGTGTCGGCCATCACCTTGCCCAATCCGCCGGTTGCTCCCGTGATCAGAGCGCGACGCCCTTTAAGATTCATGAGTTCTTTAATCGTAGTCATAATTTTTTATTTCTGATATTCAATAGGCATTCGGCAATTTGAAAATCCGATAGCGTGTCGATGTCAATCGCACGCTCCATTGGCACATGCACCGCGCGTACCCGGCCTTCAAAGGTAGTGTTGTGGGTCAAGATAAATTCTGTCCTAACCACATAAGCGACGGTCGTCATGTCATAAACCGTTGGCGCATCCTGACGGCGCGCTATAGCTGACTGCGGTGGAATGACAAGTCCTACAGTACCGTCTGCATTGTTTTTTACCATATTGAAGTAAGGGCTGCGATGGGCATCGGTTACAGTGATGACCATATCTATATCGTTTTTTTCGTATTCATCCAAACAATTTTCGATATCTAGCGGCAACCTCAAGGGGGCTGTGGCGGGAACTGAAACCATCACCTCAGGCAACGCACCATCCTTATTCAGAAAATAATTCAGTGCATGCCGCCAAGCCAGCCACTCTGGACTGTCGTCACGCGCAAGCTCTGCCGGCCGAATAAACGGCACATCTGCGCCATATTCACGAGCCACTACTGCGATTTCCTCGGAGTCTGTTGAAACAATTACACGCCCAATACGTTTAACTGCAAGCGCATGCTCAATCGACCAAGCAATTAATGGCTTACCCCCAAGAGGTCGAATATTTTTACCAGGCAAACCTTTGGAGCCCCCACGTGCGAAGATGAATCCGACGACCTCCATTTTATTACCCTCTCATTCTTAATAATCAGGCCCCAACACTTTCCCGCATTATTGAATTGTTAATGTGGCGCCTGCTCTGTTGGCATATACCGATTTATGTAGGGGCTTAACGGAAAATCATCAATCACTGGCATGGAAAGAGGGTTTGCTACGTTGGTAGAATCGAGTTTATTTTTCGATGGATAAATTTCTATCGAAATTACCGTTCGATATCCCTCCTCAGGAAACGTCCCTTTATGTATTAAATTATTATCAAAAATAAAGACTGTACCGGCAGAGCCTTCAATCCAGTGAGATGAAGCGGCCACATCCTCTGTTATCAACTTCTGCGAGTTAATTCTATGCTCAGGACTATTTGAAATAAAACCTTTATTAAACAATAATCTGCTAAATTTCCGATCAAATGTACGGAAAGCACCATTTTTTTTTGTTAGATCATTTAAGTAGATAAAGATTTTGAGCAACGGGCGTGGATCTGCATCTTGATGCCAGACGAATGAAGAATCGCCCGTGCTTTCACCCGGGCTCGTTTTATAAACTGAAATCCAATATGTTTGGAAATGAGATTGAAAAATAGATTCTATTGAATGCGAGAATTTTGTAAGGATTTTGAAGACATGGTTTGAAATTACTGGATCATATTTCCGAGGCAGTACATTATATTTTTCTGGGGACTGGCTAAGAAACAAAGATTCGACATGTGCAGACAATTCGCTCGAATCAGAGCTTGCTCGGCCAAGCAAAACAAACCCTTTTCTTTTAAAATCTTGATTGATTGATTGGCTTACCTTGATTCGGTTGCTTGCAACAAGAAAATTCTTAAATATGAACATAAACTTCATATACATATGGAAGAATTCCCACCGAATTTGCGTTCTTAAATCCAAAGAAGATCTGAAAATAGAACATTTAAGTATAGTAAATAAATCTACATATAGGACATATAGGCTCCTTAATGAACCACGAAGATCGTTCTTAGCAAGAACGGTAAACTTCATTTCCTCAGCCTCGAGAAAATCGCTTTATTATGATCCGTTTTTAAATTTGGATTAATGCCCATCTGAATATCTCCACCAACAAGTCTTTGAACATCAGAGAAACTATTTATGGTGTTACCTCTAACGCCATCATCACGAAGTACATTATTATCAGAAACCCAGTGCCATCCAACCACCAAAAAACCTTCATTTTTGGTAATTCTTTTAATCTCTTTTATCATGACATCAGGAGTTTTTGTATAGGGTAAAACCCATGAAAGGAGTACTGCATCGAAAGTATCATTAGAGTAATCGGTTTTGTGGGCATCACCAATATCAATCCATGGACTGTAAGAAAATAAATCGAGTCCACGAACATCTTCAAATCCGATCGCCTTTGCCCAAATAATATCGTCCTCAGTTCTCGGTCCAACAATAAGAAGCTTCTTGTTGTATGTGGGATAAAACAAACCAAAGAGGGGATAAAGAAGTATAGCCATCCTTCCTCCACATCCAAAAGCCGAATCGTGAAAAACAGCGTTGTAATCAACAATTTTTCTGTCGAAATTTCCAGAATCCAACGTTCTGTGAAATTTTAGTTTTCTTTTCAAAAAAAAGTATCTAAGTTTAACTAAATGAAAACGTAGTGTTGGCTGGCTGAATAAAGTCCAGAACACTGCAGTTCCTTGCACCTTAATGCGACTAAATTTTTTTAAGACTTTCTTAATCATTTAAAACTTTTCTGAAACTTTAATACGCTTAGATTTTAGCAAGGATGGTTTCCTCGCTGCCTTTTCTATTTCCTGCCCGCAGGACTCTGCCGATTGCCGGGCGGCGTCAATAATCTGCAAAACCTTTAATCCATCTTCACCCGTAATCAACGGCAGCTTCTGCTCACGAATGCAGCACAGCAAATGCGTCCATTCAGCCAGATAACTATCATCGCGTTGATGCTGGTGCCGAAAAAGCTCACGCCACTCTTTTGCACCCACCTCAAACTGCTCGACCACGCCCGTCAAACCATTCCAGCGCAGGCTGCCATTTTCGCCAATCGCCGTACATAGTCGCGTGGTGTCATGACGAACGAAATCCATGTTTACGGTCCCAATGAGCTGATGACCATCATCCGCTGGCGCAAAACCCAGAATGATATGTGCGGTATCCTCAACATCTATTTCGAGAGAGCTCTGTTTGCTGAGCAAACCTTGAACCCAATCCACTTCTCCAAAAATCCAGCGTAGATAGTCGAGCTCGTGACTGAGCTCCAGCAGCACACCCCCACCGAGCTCACGCCGAGCCGAGACACCTTGCCGATAATCGGCATCAGGACGCCAGGATGGCAAATATTGTCCTATCTCACAGCGCACTGACAACACCCTGCCGATCACATTTTCTTTCAATAAATCGCGGAACCGTTGCAGCGAAGGCAAAAAACGAAGATTGTAACCGGTCAGTAAGATTGTTCCTTGCTCGCGGCAGGTTTCAAGCAACTGTGGAACACCAGCAAGTGATGCCGACAGCGGTTTCTCAATGAGAAGATGCACACCTGCCTGAGCCAATGGCTGTGCCGAGTTCATGTGGAATGTGGATGGGCTGGCAATGACCGCAAGCTGTGGTGCAAAACTAATCGCTTGACTCAGGCTCGAAAAGCAACCATTTGCATGCTCTGGAACCGATATGCACCCCTGATGGCGCAAAACCCTAATGTCCGCATCGGGCAATAGCTCTCTGGCCAAGCGAAGATGACGCCTACCTATGCTACCGAGCCCGACGATGAGAACGCGATTAATCAATTGAAGCTCCCTCCTGCTGCAAATGCTGCTCCAGCAACTGGATATTCCAGAGCGGGAGATCAACTCCGCAGGTAATAAGGGACTGGCGCGCTTGCTTCAAACCGTCTCCCACGAAATTAAAGAGGTGCGCGGTCGCTACGGCGTCAACACGTGGATCGGCAAGGCC
>JANXWX010000043.1 GCA_025350915.1 Nitrosomonadales bacterium | reverse complement strand
AAAACGCTGGGTTCCCTGATTGCCTTTTACGAACACAAGGTTTTTGTGCAGGGCATAATCTGGAATATCAACTCCTTCGACCAATGGGGCGTTGAGCTGGGTAAGCAACTGGCCAAAGCCATACAGCCTGAATTAGCCGGTGCGGAGCCCGTCAATAGTCATGATTGCTCTACCAACAACCTCATCAACTATTTCAAAACTAATAGGCAGCCGCGAAATTAAGTGTCGCCCCTGACTTATTATTTACCCTTATATCGGCCACCAGCCGAGGCCGACAACCTGATCATACAGGCGACACTGGGCTGCAGCTTTAACCAATGCAGTTTCTGTGCGATGTACCGCAGCAAACAATACACCGAACGCACGCTGGTAGAGGTTATACACAACATACACCTTGCGACTGCACTGTCACCGAATGCACACCGGGTTTTTCTGGCTGACGGCGATGCATTGGCACTGCCTACCGAACACTTGCTGGTAATTTTGAACGAACTTGACAAAAAATTACCCAGACTCGCGCGCGTCTCGTGTTACGCCACACCAGGCAACCTCCAGCGTAAAAGCAACGCCGAACTAAAGCTGTTGCAGCAGCATAAGCTCAGCCTGCTGTATATTGGTGTGGAGTCAGGTTCTGACTTGATCCTGAAGAAAGTTACCAAAGGCGCAACGCAACGTCGCATAGCTGAAGTGCTGAACAAAGCGTATGAGTGTGAACTAAAAGTATCGGCCACCGTCATTCTAGGCTTGGGCGGTCATACGCACAGTCGGGAACATATTGAAGAAACGATCACCCTGTTGAACAGTGCGGCAGTCACCTATCTCTCTACCCTCCAGCTTTATCTTGATGACAGCATCAAAGCGGAGTTCTACAAAAAATTCAACGAGCCCTTCATCTCGCTGGATGATTTAGCCATTCTTGAGGAACAAACAAGATTGATAGCCGGGCGGTTTAAATCCTCCCCAGCCAATCATATTCCGCTCAAACCATGCCTCCAACGCACTGGCACTGGCCGGCAATCTGCCTAAAGACAAAGAAAAGCTGTTACAGCAATTAAGCGAAGCAACACAGGGTACGCGTCCTTTGCGCCCGCAGTTTATGCGAGGCCTTTAAGCATTTTCTCGTTTGAGTTCAATATTGATTTTTCGGCTTGAAAAAAACAGCTTCGCAAGAAACATGGCTCCTGCAGACACCCCGACTATCGAAGTATCAAATTTAAAAATATCAAAATCATACATATCGTCACCTTTGAATAATTTATACAAAGACTGCGAAAGTATATTGGCATTTAAATACTACAAAATTATTAAAAGTCCATCCTTGCCATCAAGTTATTTTCACCAAATACTTCGGCCATATTTGTAACGCGCTTTATTTCATTTTGGACTCAAAATGTTGTTTAAATTTTGCCAACTTTGGCGCCACGACAAACTGGCAATAACCCTGGCCGGGATGATTGGCATAGTAGTGCTGGTGATAGTCTTCTGCCGGATAGAAAGTCGACGCGGAGACTAACTCCGTCACCAGGGGATCAGGAAAAATATGCTGTTTCCTGAGCTCCAGCATGAGTTCCGCTGCTTCAGCACGCTGGTCTTCATTATGAAAGTAAATCGCCGAGCGGTACTGCGACCCTTTGTCATTACCCTGCCGATTTAATGTGGTGGGATCATGAATCGTGAAAAATACCGAGAGCAACTCACCGAAAGTCACCTGAGCAGGATCGAAGGTAATTTGTACCGCTTCCGCATGGCCTGTATTGCCACCGCATACAGCCTCATAGGTGGGATCAGGTTTTTCGCCGGCAATATAACCTGACACCACCTTTTCCACGCCGCGCATCTGTTCATACACGGCCTCCAGGCACCAGAAACAACCGCCTGCCAATGTTGCGATCTGTTTATCGCTCATCACATTCCCTCCAAAAATTATTTATGACGTGACTGAAACAAGAACAGGATTAAATGCCTTCGACATCAGCATGACTCTGTCACCCTGCCGTAAATTCTTGGCTTCTTCTGGCGTTGCAATGACCCGCACGACCTGATTGCCTACCAGCAGCGTCACCGCAAATACCACATCGGCCGTTTCAATTTCCAACACCTCGCCCGCGAAACTAAATTTACCTGCCGAACCGTTATTTTTATCAGCCTGGCCCGCCTTAAATACATCGGCAGGTGATCCCTGTTTGGATATGCGCCCCTGCTCTATGACCAAGACCCGTTGCGATAGTTTATAAACTTCACTGATGTCATGGCTCACCATTACCGTCGTTAATCCGA
>JANXWX010000041.1 GCA_025350915.1 Nitrosomonadales bacterium | reverse complement strand
TGCAAAAGTCATCTAACCGAACAGTATTTCGGTCAGGTGATAGACATCGCCAGTGATAGTCAAGGCCGGCCCATGGTGCGGACAGGCATCCACTTCCCAATTTTCAAAAGTGACTCGCTGTACTTGCGACTCGGCACCATTCTTGCCCATGCTGCCATCAAGACGAGCCAGGCCATGATCACGCACGTTCTTGCCGAATATATGCCGCCATACAATTACCGGTGTATCGGTATTGTCAATCGCCATCGCGACACGGCAACATTCGCAGGTATGGTCTGCTACCTTTGTATTGGCGTGAAAGCTTTTGCCTTCGTCATCCGACATCGCGGAATATAGGGCTATACCGGAATATTGTTCACCTTTACTCTTCGCTGCAACGGCATCGCGTTTATCCAGCCATACCAGAAAAATCTGCCCGCGTGCGTTAATACCCAGCGTCTCGAAACGATGTGTAATGGGGTCAAGATTGTCATTGACAGTGATTGGAGTAGAAAAACTTTTGCCACCGTCTACAGAACGACTGAAACGGATATTTCCGGCAAAGGGTGTATCCAGGCTTTGTGTATATGCGATATAGATATTGCCGTTATTGGCCCGTAAAATTTTCGGTCTGGTCTCACCGCTTGCCGCAACAGCTTCGACTTGCTGATTAACTTCTACTGGATCACTAAACGATTTACCCTGATCTGACGAATTGCTTACCAATACATGGCCGTCTTCTACACGTGCCAGCCACAATGTTCCCTGCTCATCGAAAACTGCAGTGGCAGAAATTTGCCTGCTGGACAATGATTTTTGCCACATTTTTGACATGTCATGCGGCTTGCTCTGGTCTGCTGCATATACCGTACTGAACAGTAAATAACTGAAAAATAGTCCGGGCAAAAAACGTAATTCCATCAATATGCTCCAAAAATATACGCCCAATTAAATGGCCTCCAACATTATAGTTATTAGGCTGAATATGGGGAATGTGACAATTTGTCGCAGGCGCTGATCCACAAATGGAGTTTGCCTTGCTTGACAGGATGATTTAATGCGCAGAGAATTATCCAGAACGTATATTCTGTTAAACAATAGCAATGGCAAGAAACCGGGAATTTGATCCTACTGAAGCACTCGAAAAGGCGATGATGGTGTTCTGGCAAAAGGGCTATGTCGACACCTCCATTGATGATCTTGTCGATGCCACCGGGGTTAGCAGATATGGTCTTTATGATGAATTTGGCAGTAAGCGCGGCTTGTTTCTGGCCAGCCTGGATCATTATCAAAATACAGCTGTGAATGCTTATTTCGGCATTATTGAACACGCCGGTGCTGCCATGCCGGAAATCAGGCTTTATTTCGACACCTTACTCAACTGGTATGCGCAACCGGAAGGCAAATTGGGATGTTTGATGTGCAACACCGCGACCGAAGTAGCGCCCCATGATAAATCAGTACAAAAAAAAGTCAAAATCGCGCTGGTCAGAATGACAGACGGATTTACCAAGGCATTGGCGAATGCCAAAGATCGCAGCGAAGTCAGAGCCGATCTGGACATAAAACAGGCTGCTGATTTTTTAACCGGCACCTTGCTTGGCGCCTCGGTTATGGTGCGCTCGGGTGCCAGCAGGGAGATGATAGGTAACACCCTGAAAATGTCGCTGGCTTCACTTTAAATTTTTTTGCCCATAAACAGAATGGATGTTCTGTTAAACCATATAACATATAAAGGAGATGCCCATGAAATAGTTACTGACCATATTTTTTTACCCAATTCCAGAACAATCATTCCGTTAATATATATTATGGAGATACAAATGAGCAGATTAAAAGGGAAAATAGCGCTAATAACCGGTGGAACAACAGGCATAGGTTATGCCACAGCAAAACTCTTTTACGCTGAAGGCGCCCGCGTATTCATCACGGGACACAATGACAAAACCTTGGCGGAAGCAAAGAACTCTTTACCCAGGGAGATTACGATCATCAAATCGGATGCGGCCAGCCTTACCGATATTGACAGCCTGCTTGAGCAAGTAAAGAAATCAGCCGGTAAAATTGATGTCCTGTTCCTTAACGCCGGTATTGCCGCAATGAAGCCATTTGAGGCTACAACAGAAGCTGACTATGACAGCAATATGAATGTGAATATCAAAGGTCCTTTCTTTACGATACAGAAGGCATTACCGTTGTTGGGCAAAGGCTCGTCAGTCATCATGACCTCCTCAATCGCCGGGCATAAAGGTTTTGCGATGATGGCCGCCTACTCCGCAACCAAAGCAGCTGTCATCTCACTGGGCGGAACGCTGGGCTCCTATCTTGGGGAAAGAGGTATCCGGGTGAACACTATCAGTCCGGGCGGCATTACAACGCCCATCTATGGCAAAACAGGTTTACCCCAGGAAGCACTGGATGGCTTGGGTGCATCCATCACTCAGACGGTTCCCATGCATCGATTTGGTAGTCCGGAAGAAATAGCCAATGCAGCATTATTCCTGGCTTCCGACGAATCTTCCTATGTGAATGCGACTGACCTGGTCGTTGATGGGGGATATCTGGCAGTATAGGTATTAAAATTGAATCACGAATAAAAATAGCCGCGAAGAAGTTTGCGGCTATTAATTTTTATATCAACTGTAACCTGCTACGGTCATCGTACGGCTAACCGTTAATATCAAGCCGGCTTACCTTGCTGCAAATGTATAGGTCAAACCTATCATCAGACTTTTGGGCGCGCCAACTGTATACTGGTCTTTCAGTGCATCATAAGCGCCTATGCCGCTATATGAACTGCTGGCTGTTTCGGCATATAGCTGATTAGTCAGATTGCGCCCCTGTATCCAGCTTTCCCATGCAGTATCAATCTTGTAATTGCCGCGCAAGTTAAGCAACGTGTAACCTGAGTAACTCACCGTATTGGCATTATTCATCCAGTAAGAACTTTGCTGAATTACTTCAAAAGCGAGCCGTGCATCGGGTATTGGTTTATAGCCGATTTCAGCAGTAAGTGTATTTGGCGCAACGGGCATATCCTTGCCGCTGTAGTCCAGTGTGCTTGAAGCTTGATAGTCTATGTACTGGTGGTGGGCAAGACTTGCTCCTACACGGCCATCCAGCTTTCCTGCTTCATAGCTCAGGCTAATCTCCACACCGGTGCTACGCGTGCTGCCGGCATTGCGGTTTTCTGAATTACCCGGTGTAATGGTGTAACTCACGATGGTGTCACGACCATCAAGCCTGAATAATGTGGCATTGAATTTCAGTGTACGTTCAAAAAATGCCATGCGTAGTCCGGTTTCGTAACTATCATAAGTGGCCGGACGCAAATCAGGGATTGCGCTCTTGCCATACAGCTGGCTTACTTCGGGTGGTGTAAAGCCCTGGCTGGCATTGACGAATAAATTGGTATTTGCACTCACAGAATAAGTGCCACCTAATTTTGGGCTGAAATGGCTGAAGTCACGCGATTCATTTGCTGCACCATAATCAACACCCGGGGTCAGGTAATTCACAAAACCATAGTTGATGGTGTCGTAGCGACCACCCATTACTACTCGCACTTTATCGAGCGGGCTGAGTTCCCATTGCGCAAATAACGCAACATTGCGTATATATGTTTTATAGTCGCGCGTACCTGTTGCATAGGTCGTATTGGGTGCATAGCCTGTGTAAACCAGCGTGGCTGGATCCCGTGTCACATCCAGGTTATCGCTAATGTAAGTATTGGGACTCAAATCGTAGTACAGACCGCCAACCAAACGTGAAGAGAGGAATGTAAATTCCTGCTGGTGTTTTGCATCAAGACCCAGCGAACTGACATGGTTGTTGTTGATTGTTCCGCGATATCCGCTCGGACAGGCCGCACTAATCGTACAGGCGCTGATCGTGTAATTAGGCAACTGGCCGTGATCATTGTCACGCGCAAACAACGTTACAGTGCTCAAGCCGTCGTTGATTGTTTCGCCTTCCCAGCCGATATTCGCCCGTGCCGTTTTATCTTTGCGATATGAAAAAGTCTGGTAGCTCTTCCCCGGACTGAGTTGAAAGTCCACTGGATTCAAGCTACCCGGCGTGGCTGAATCAAGATTATTATAGGACACGACCGCATGCAACAACGATGAACCACTCAGCGCATAGTCTGTACGCAACGTTGCAGAATCTTTGTTGCCGTTAATGTATTGCTGCCAGTTATTCTCCGAGCGGCGAGAACTATAGTGCGAGAAACGCATACCCATATCACCCCAGGTATTGTTCGCACCGGTATCGATACGCTGATAGCCTGTTACCGCTTCATTGCGAAAACCGACCGTCGCTTCGGGTGTCGACGAAGGATGCGCCGTAATAAAATTTACCGCGCCACCGACTGCATTACTGCCGTATAGCGATGACGAAGCGCCCTTTACCACTTCGACACGCTCTGCACCGGCCAGATTTAACTCATTCAGCGAATTGTGGTTAAACACACCCAACGGCCGAATCGGGATGCCGTCTTCCAGATATTGATACACAGCATTGGTGCTGTTCGGTTGGCGAATACCCATCATATGCTGCTCATTACCCAGATCAACCCAACTAACTCCTGCAAGTCGGTTGATCGCATCACCCATTAGTTTCGGCTTGTCGCGCTTCAGCGATTTTTCATCGACCAAGCCAATGGACATGGGCGTGTCAGATAATTTTGTTTCAGTGCGTGAACCGCTCACCACCACTTCGTCAAGGACAGATGCATCATCAGCCGCGTATACCGCTTGTATCAACGCAATGGAAAGAACACTAAAACTTAGAGAGGAAAACTTTGTAATACTCGATTTCATATTCAAGAACTCTGTAGCCTGATTAAACCAGGCGCGAATTATAGATATTGAATCTGTGGCAGAGAATGTGGCAAATTGTCGCAGTTGCTATTTCACCAGCCGCATAACACTCTTAATTACAAATAAAGGCGCTCAGAAATCAAAAGCGCATTCAATCAGTGCGCTCAAATAAACCACGCACCAATTTAATGCCGAAACGCACCACATAAGTGCAACGCATCTTCCTGGAATTTAAAACCAATATGCATAACAATAAAAACATCTATATATCAGCATGATATAAATTTAATATAAGTCCTGGCATGACAATTGCATAATTGAGTTTGTACGAACACGTATACAACCGGTTGTTAAATACGCCGCCAATATTAATTAACATAAGAGAGGAAACAATATGTCTTATTTAGTCCCATCAGAATTTGTGACCAAGATGGTAGATGCAGGTGAGTCAAAAATTTTCATGTCCACCAGAGATACATTGATCAGGGCTTATATGGCCGGTGCCATTCTTGCATTGGCCGCTGTATTTGCGATCACCGTTGCCGTACAGACCGGTTCACCTCTAATTGGTGCCATCTTGTTCCCTGTTGGTTTTGTCATGTTGTATTTGATGGGGTTCGATTTGTTGACCGGTGTATTTGTATTAACTCCACTGGCACTCATTGATAAACGCCCGGGCGTTACCATTGGCGGTGTGTTAAGAAACTGGGGGTTGGTGTTCGTTGGCAACTTCGCAGGTGCCTTAACCGTCGCCTTTTTGATGGCCATTATCTTTACCTACGGCTTCTCCATTGAACCTGATGCAGTTGGCAAAAAGATTGCCGGTATCGGTGTTTCACGTACTTTGGGATATGAAAAATATGGCGCTGCTGGCATGTTGACACTCTTTATCCGCGGCATGTTATGTAACTGGATGGTATCAATGGGTGTTGTTGGGGCAATGATCTCAACTTCTGTTACCGGCAAGGTGGTTGCGATGTGGATGCCTATCATGCTGTTCTTTGCTATGGCCTTTGAGCACTCTGTTGTGAATATGTTCCTGTTCCCTTCAGCCATGATGATGGGTGGTGACTTCTCGATCATGGATTACCTGATCTGGAATGAGATACCAACCGCTTTGGGAAACCTGGTTGGCGGACTTGCCTTCACCGGCCTAACCCTTTACACCACACACATAAAAACCGGAGCTAAACGCGCTTTTAGCTAAACCGCTTCATCAACGTGAGCCTCAATCCTGTATGGGCTTGAGGCTCTTTAACTTTATAAGTTAATTTTTTAAAGGAAACATCATGACACGCAATGAAGTCACCGACTTAATCATCACGCAAAAATTACACAAAAAATTGACCTGGCCCCAACTGGCTAATGCCATCAATATGAGCAAGGAATGGGCAACGGCCGCCCTGCTGGGCCAAATGACGCTTACTGAAGCACAGGCAAGCAAAATTGGCACGATGCTGGACTTGCCCGCCGAGGCTATAGTGCAACTGCAAGTTGTACCCTATAAAGGATCTCTGCCCACCGCGGTACCGACCGATCCGCTTATTTATCGCTTCTATGAACTGGCCAACGTTTATGGCACGACTTTTAAAGCACTGATACACGAAGAGTTCGGAGACGGTATCATGAGTGCTATTGATTTCAATATGGACCTACAACGCGAAGCCGATCCAAAAGGTGACCGCGTCAGGATTGTGATGAGTGGTAAATTTCTTCCTTACAAAAGTTATTGAAAGCCTTATGCCGATTAGTCGCGAACGCTTCATTGCCCAGAACAAATGCCCACCCAATTAAAAGTATCGGTTGGACAATATTCTACCAAGGGTCGCAAAGAGATCAATCAGGATTTTCACGGTATCACTATACCGAATGAACCCCTGCTGACCTCCAAGGGCATCGCCATCGCGCTGGCGGATGGCATCAGCAGCAGCGAAGTCAGCCAGATCGCCAGCGAAGCCGCCGTTAAAGGATTTCTGGAGGATTATTTTTGCACGTCAGAGGCGTGGTCGGTCAAGACCTCGGCGCAACGCGTATTAATCGCGACCAACTCCTGGCTGCACTCACAAACCCTGCGAAGCCAACACCGTTATGACAAAGACAGAGGTTATGTCTGCACCTTTAGCGCCTTGGTACTCAAGTCTACAACGGCGCATATTTTTCATGCGGGTGATACACGCATCTATCGCCTGGGTGAGCATGCGCTGGAGCAACTAACCAAAGATCACCGGCTGTGGGTTTCAGAAGACAAAAGTTATTTGAGCCGCGGGCTGGGGATAAATCCGCAACTCGAAATTGATTATGAATCCATACAAGTGACGCAGGGCGATATCTTTCTGCTTGCCACTGATGGCGTGTATGAATATGCCAAACCCGGGTTCATCATAAACACAGTTAATGCGCATCAAGATAACCTCAACCATGCCGCAAAATTAATCGCAGACGAGGCTTACAATCAGGGCAGCACGGACAACCTCACCATACAACTTGTTCACGTAAATGAACTACCCAGCCAGGATGCCAATGAGCTATTGCAGCAATTAACCGAGTTACCCTTTCCTCCGATTCTCGAAGCAAGGATGCTGTTTGATGGCTATAAAATCATCCGCGAGGTGCACGCCAGCAGCCGCAGCCACGTCTATCTGGCATTGGACCAGGAAACCAATACACAAGTCATCATCAAAACGCCCTCTATAGATCTGCGGGGCGACACGGCTTACCTGGAACGATTCCTGATGGAAGAGTGGATCGCGCGGCGCATTAACAGTGCGCACGTGCTCAAGCCCTGCCTGCAGACCCGCAAGCGCAACTTTCTGTATATTGTCACCGAATTTATCGAGGGGAAAACACTGGCGCAATGGATGACAGACAACCCGAAGCCGGACCTGGAAACCATGCGCGGCATTGTTGAGCAAATTGCCAAAGGCTTGCGCGCGTTTCACCGCATGGAAATGTTGCATCAGGATTTAAGACCCAACAACATCATGATCGACAGTAACGGCACAGTGAAGATCATCGATTTTGGCTCAACACTGGTAGCAAGCATTATGGAAATCAGCTCACCAGTCGAGCGCAACAATATACTGGGAACAGCACAATATACCGCACCGGAATATTTCTTGGGGGAAAGCGGTACTACACGCTCTGACATGTTTTCGCTCGGGGTAATTGCCTACCAAATGCTGTCAGGAAAACTACCCTACGGTGCCAAAGTTGCGCAGTGCAGAACAAAAAATGCACAAAATAAATTATCTTATGATTCCTTGCTGGATGATGATCGTGACATACCTGCCTGGATCGATGAGGCTATCAAAAAGATGCTGCATCCCAACCCCTACAAGCGCTACGAAGAACTATCCGAATTTCTGTATGACCTGCGTCACCCGAATAAAACATTCCTGAGTAAAACCCGTCCCCCTCTGATGGAACGCAACCCGGTGCTGTTCTGGAAAAGCGTAACTTTCATTCTGGCAATTATCATTGCCATATTGCTGGCCAGATCATGATTTAATTTTTTTCATCCCACTTGGGAGCTACACTCAGGCACAGTCCTATTTAACAAATACGCGGCAACGGATCGTCTTCCAGTTCTTCCAAAATGCGGCGTCCCCCCAGCTCTGTTTCCAACACCACATGTGCACGACCTTCACTCACATAGCCGATGATGGCCGCTTCATTTCCCTGTGGCATGGCCCGCCACCGCGCAAGTGCCAGTACGGCTTGCGAGCTTTCCACAACAGCCACTACCCTCCCTTCGCACGCCAGAAACATCGGGTCATATCCAAGCATTTCACACACGGAGCTGACTTGCTCACGCACCGGAATAGCTTGCTGGTTGAGGATGATTTGCAGATTAGTGGCGCGGCATATCTCGTGCATCACTGTGGCTATGCCGCCGCGTGTGGGGTCGCGCATAAAGCGCAGTCCTTCCATTGCCACCAGGGTCTGAGCCAATGGGTATACACTCGCCGCATCCGAGAACAAACTACCGCTCAACCAAAATTGCTCGCGTGCAAGCAATACAGCAATACCGTGATCGCCTACCGGGCCGCTCACCAGGATAGCATCACCCGCCCGCACCTTATCCAGACCCAGCTTCAAAGATGGTGGACGTAGCCCTATACCGGTGGTAGCAAGATAAATACCACCACCTTCTCCGCGCCGCGCCACTTTGGTATCGCCCGCCACCACCACAACATTCGCTTCACGCACAGCCTGCGCGAGGCTGGCGATAATGCGTTCCAGGCTGGCAATCTCAAAACCTTCCTCAATAAAAGCATTCAGGGTCAGGTAGAGCGGTGTTGCGCCGGAAACTGCAAGATCATTCACCGTACCATGTGCCTCTCATGACAGTCGGTTCATGGCCGTAAGCTGCCTACCAAGTCACTTTATACTCTTAGCGTAAAGCCGGATTGCTGAGCCTGTGCGATCCACGCCAGCCATTCATCCATACCCACTCCACTGGTAGCAGAAAGCTGGATAATTTCCATATCGGGATTTACACGCCGTGCATTGGCTGCGGCCAGTGCCACATCAAAATTCAGGTAAGGCAGCAGGTCGCATTTGTTCAGCAGCATCAGGCGTGCGGCGCGGAACATGTCGGGATATTTAAGGGGTTTGTCTTCGCCTTCGGTGACTGACAGCACCACGACTTTGCATGCTTCACCCAGATCGAAAGAGGCTGGACACACCAGGTTGCCGACGTTTTCGATAAACAGCACGGTGTCTTGCGGTAAGCTGAGTTGCTTCAGCGCCTGCCCCACCATACCGGCGTCGAGATGACAGCCCTTGCCGGTGTTGATCTGGATGGCCTGCACGCCGGTGGCGCGGATGCGTTCGGCATCGTTTTCGGTCTGCTGGTCGCCTTCAATAACGGCCAGCTGTTTTTTATTTTTGAGCGCCTCGATGGTGCGCACCAGCAGCGTGGTTTTGCTTGAGCCGGGGCTGGAAACGAGGTTGAGGGTGAGCATGTGGCGCGCAGCGAAGAAGGCGCGATTTGTGGTTGCGAGGGCATCATTTTTGGCGAGGAGGTCGCGTTCAACCAGTATTCTGCGGGTGTTTGCGGGGTCGGGGTTGTGTAATGGCGCGTGGTTATGTACGGGCGCCGGGATTGGTGCCGGGGTTGCTTCTGCTTGAGTTTGTAGTGTTGCAGCACGTGGGCGATAGGAGACTGCACCCAGCGCACCCTTGCGCGCAGCGCGATTGGCAACGGCCTTGCCGCTTATTAGTACTTCATTACTGCCACAACCGCAGGTGGAGCACATACGTTCACTCCTAATTTGATATAAGCCCTCGCTTATTCCACTTGCATATCCCTGACGCGCATTTCATTGCCGCTGGTTATTTCGACGCGCGCATCGCCACATACAGGGCATAGGCCATAGCGCTCGGCCAGGTTGACGATTTTGCCGCACTCCATGCACCAGCCGGAGCCGGGGACTTCGACTATCTCGAGCCTGGCGCCTTCGGCAATGCTGCCGCGCGTGACGGCGTCAAAACAGAAGATCATGGCCTCGGGCTCCACGGCGGATAATACGCCTATCTCCAGCACCACGCTGCGCACGTGTTTGAAGGGCTGGACCCGCGCGGTATCTTCGATAATTTGCAGCACGCTTTCGGCCAGCGACATTTCATGCATATAAAGAAATCCCTCAGCCTGATAGACGGTTATACATGAACAAGTCATCCCGACTGATGAGTTGCAAGCTGGCCATTAACTCACCAGTAATAGTTGTCTCGCATGCCGAGGTGATAATCAGCTAAAGGATCGAATAGATCAAACAGCCGGTACTGGTTTCTTTTTTGGTTTTTTTTCTTCTTTATTTTTGCGTTGTTGACCTTTAGCCATGATGATTCTCCTTGGTTTAGTGGATTTTAATAGTAATACGAATTAACGATTTTGAAACAGTTGCACATACTGGTTTATCAGTATCCAGCATGCATTCAAACAATATCATAGGCTAGTTTAAAAATCAGCAATACCAGCAGGCTTAAAAACATAATTCGTACAAAACCTGTGCCGTGCTTCATTGCAACCCATGTACCGGTAAATGCGCCCAATATATTAAAAGCCGCCATAGGGATGCCGATCAAATATAGAACATTGCCGGACGGTACAAAAAAGGCCAGTGCGGCGATATTGGTTGCGATGTTTACAAACTTTGCCGAGGCTGAAGCCTGCAAAAAATCGAAAGCAAAAAAGCGTATAAACAGAAATATAAGGAAGCTGCCGGTACCCGGCCCCAGCAGTCCATCATAAAATCCGATGACACCACCGATTAATACGGCAAGTACGCGTTCGCGCGTGCCAATTTTCAGCGGGCGTTGCAGTTTGCCAAAATCCTTTTTCCAGAACACATAGAAAGCCATCACCACAATTAAGGCAATCACTAATGGGCGCAGCACGCCGCGCGGTATCAGGGAGACGGTTGCGGCACCCAGAAATGCCATCACAAAGGCTGTAATGGCGGCAGGCAGCACCAGGCTCCAGGCGATATGCACACGCCCTATATACGTCCGGGCCGCAACCGTTGTACCGCATACAGCGGCTAATTTATTGGTGCCCAGGAGGGAGGCTTCCGGTGCTGTGGGCAGCACATTGAACAGTGCAGGTATCTGTATCAGACCCCCGCCGCCGACTGAGTCGATCAGCCCCGCGCAGTATGCCAGTGTGCAAAGCATGATGATGTGTAGGGTCGTCAGCGAATCAGCCATTAATATAGGTAAATCATTTTTCGTTGACTGTTATTCTGTTGTTTGGCAATACGGTCATATTCGACTTGAACAGGGTCTGATCAGGTTCTCCGTTATATAATGCCATGTATTTTTTTCACTCCGCCACTTCCATGTCACTTATCCGCCTGCTGCCCGACTTGCTCATCAACCAGATTGCCGCTGGTGAGGTGATTGAGCGTCCGGCCTCTGCGCTAAAGGAATTGCTGGAAAACAGCCTGGATGCCGGTGCAACCGAGATTACCGTGCAGCTTGAGGCAGGCGGAGTAAAGCTGCTGCGCGTGCGCGACAATGGCCGTGGTATTGCACCGCAGCAGCTGCCTCTTGCATTGATGCGCCATGCCACCAGCAAGATCGCGTCACTGGACGACTTGCAGCGGGTCGGCAGCATGGGCTTTCGGGGTGAGGCATTGGCGAGTATGGCAGCAGTGTCACATGTTGCGCTGATCAGCCGTAATGCTGAGGTTGAACATGCCTGGAAAATTGAGGCTGTCGATGGCTCGCAGAGTGAAGCTGTACCTGCCGCCCATGCGCTGGGTACCAGCGTGGAGATGCGCGAGCTGTATTTCAATACGCCGGCACGACGCAAATTTTTAAAATCCGAAGCCACCGAGTTTGCGTATTGCGAAGAAACATTCAAACGTATTGCGCTGTCGCGACCCGATGTGGATTTTAGCTTGCAGCACAATGCAAAGGTAGTGTGGCAACTGCCTGCAAGTAATTTACCTGCTGCCGAAGGTTTACAACAACGCATTACCTCGATACTCGGTAAAGAGTTCGCGCAAAATGCGGTGCACATAGAGCGCCAGGCAGCCGGGCTGCATCTGTATGGCACGGTGACACAGCCGGCCTATTCCAAGGCTACGCGCGACAGCCAATATTTTTTCCTGAACGGGCGCTTTATCCGCGACAAGGTTGTTGCCCATGCAATACGCCAGGCCTATCAGGATATTTTGCATCACCAGCGCCACCCTGCCTTCGTCCTCTTCCTCGATATGCCGCCCGAGCTGGTGGATGTAAACGTGCACCCGGCAAAAAGTGAAGTGCGCTTCCGCGAAAGCCAGGCGATGCACCAGTTTATTTTCCACACACTGCAACAGGCACTGAGTGGACCGATTTCAACCATGAACGCGTCGAGGGAAAATTCTTCTCCGCCTCCTGGAACTGGCATGAATCCATGGGCCAACTCAGCAACAGGCGTTTCCATGCAACAACCTATGCCGCTGCATACACCGGCGCAGGCGCTGTCTTTCTACGAGAACATGTTCAGTTCACAGGAACGCTCTGAAGCGAAAGAAACGCCAGCCAGTTACAACATACAACCAAACGCTGACAACGGCATACCGCCACTTGGTTTTGCACTGGCGCAACTGGCCGGCATTTATATACTCGCGCAAAATGAACAAGGCATGGTGGTGGTCGATATGCATGCGGCGCATGAACGGATCGTGTATGAAAAACTGAAAGTAGCTTTGGATGGCCAGCAAATCCCCAATCAGCCCCTGCTTATCCCGGTGACCTTTCAGGCGGACACACTGGATGTCGCCACTGCCGAAGAAGAGCAGGCTGCCTTGAATACACTTGGCTTCGATATTGCCCCGCTCTCCCCCACTACCCTTGCCGTGCGTGCGATGCCGGCGATGCTCAAACAATCTCACGCCGAAGCGGCTGCACGCGATGTGTTGCGGGAATTGCGTGAATACGGCGCCACCCGCGCGCTGACCGAACGGAGCAATGAGTTGCTGGGCACTATGGCCTGCCACGCTGCGATACGTGCCAATCAGGAACTGACGATCACGGAGATGAACCACATCCTGCGCGAGATGGAAAACACCGAACGCTCGGGGCAGTGCAACCACGGTCGTCCAACCTGGTTCCAGATGTCAATTTCGGATCTGGATAAAATGTTCATGCGCGGGAAGTAAAACAAACAATTAGCCACAGAGATCAGTGCGTATGTTGTTGGGGCTTTAGCCCCATACTATCTCGGCCTACCCCTTGCGGGTACAGGGTACACAAAGAAAACCTACCCATCTCTCTGTGGTCTCTGTGTACTCTGTGGCAATGTTTTTAAGTTTTCAAAAAACCAATCGATTTAATTATGTCCCTACACCAATATCCTGCAATCTTCCTGATGGGCCCCACCGCCAGCGGCAAGACTGCCGCTGCGGTTGAACTTGCACAGCAGCTGCCAGTCGAACTGGTCAGCGTAGACTCTGCTCTGGTGTATCGTGATATGAATATCGGCACGGCAAAACCGGATGCGGCTACCCTTGCAGCCGCTCCGCATCACCTCATCGACATTATCGACCCCACCGCTGTTTATTCCGCTGCGGCCTTTCGCACGGATGCGCTACAACTGATGCAGGACATCACCGCACGCGGCAAAATTCCCTTGCTGGTGGGCGGCACGATGCTATATTTCCGCGCATTGCAGTTTGGTTTAAGCGATCTGCCACAGGCCGATGAAGATGTGCGTGCTGACATCGAAAAACAGGCCGCACAGAATGGCTGGCCGCAAATGCACGATGAATTGGCAAAAATTGACCCCGTAACCGCCGCCAGACTCAAACCGAATGACTCGCAACGCATACAGCGTGCGCTGGAAATATTCCGCATCAGCGGGCAACCTATGTCGGAACTGCTGCAACAACAGCAGCCCTATCAACTGCCTTACAAACTCATTCCGCTCGCGTTGATTCCCTCCGAACGCAAACCGTTGCACGATCGTATTGCGGCAAGGTTTACGGAGATGCTTAAGCTGGGCTTGCTCGATGAACTGCGCGAACTGCAAGATAAATATGACCTTAACAGCGATATGGCATCAATGCGCTGCGTGGGTTACAGACAAGCGTGGCAATATCTTGCAGGCGACATCGACCATACCGAATTGCTTGAACAAGGCATTGCCGCGACTCGCCAACTCGCCAAACGCCAGCTTACCTGGCTGCGCAGCATGCCGGACAACATTCAGTTTGACTGCCTTAAACCCGATCTCAATCAGCAAGTCTTGAACACGGTGCATGCTCAACTCGATCAACTACATTCCAGAAACCCATTATGAACAGCGCAACATCTTCTGCTGAAAGCTTCGGGGTGATAGACCCAAAATCTTTCGCAACACTGACCAAAAATATTGATGACATCCTCAAGATCGCAATCGAGCATACACCTGCACATGCCGCGCTGATTGTGTTTGACTCGCAATGTGACCTTGCCATTGCGCTGGCAGAAGCCTACAGGCGCTGCCTGCCTGCGGCCAGGTTTATCGACTTTGCTGCGGTCACACCTGAAGATGTGCATGCCGCGTTTAAGCCCTTGGCGCCATCTGATCTGATTGTGTTGATTCAGTCGACCAGTTTTCGTCTTGAGGCATTTCGTATCCGCGTAGAGCTATTTAAACGTTCATTGAAAGTGATTGAGCATGTGCATCTATCCCGTTTGCCCGGTACACAGGCGCTGGACTACATCGCGTCACTGGCTTATGACCCGGATTATTACCGCGGTATTGGCAAAGCACTTAAGGCGCGGATTGATCGTGCACAATCGGGCACGGTAGACAGTGGCGGCGAATTGTTAGTTTTCGCTTCACCGTTTGAATCGGCTAAATTAAATATTGGCGACTACAGCGAGATGAAAAATATCGGCGGCCAGTTTCCGATCGGCGAGGTATTTACGGAGGCGCAGGATCTGGAAGCGGTTAGCGGCCGCGTCAGAATATTTGTTTTTGGCGACACCGCATTCATGGTGAACAAGCCCGACCAACCCATCACGCTGGTAATTGAAAAAGGCAGGGTAATTAATGCGCTTAATTCAACACCCGAATTCGACACCGTGCTCGCCAATATTCGTGCCGATGAAGGTGAAGTATGGCTGCGCGAACTTGGCTTTGGCATGAACCGCGCCTTTACCCGTGATCGTATTGTTGATGATATCGGTACTTATGAGCGTATGTGCGGCATCCATTTGTCGCTCGGTGCTAAACACGGGATTTATTCCAAACCGTTGATCAAGCGCAAGGAAGCCAAGTATCATGTTGATGTATTTGCAATAACCGAGTCTGTATTGCTGGATGACGAGGTTGTTTATCAGGATGGTAGCTGGGTAGTCTGAAATACGGTTTATTCCTGTCAACGCACGCCTGGGTAGCGACGTTATTAGCTCGACACTGTGATTAATAGTGTTCTGTTTTTTTAACCTGCACCCTTCAAGGAGAAACAAATGAAAAAACTATTACTGGCTCTTATCACTACTGCATTTGCTGCATCTTTAAGCTTTAGCGCTGTTGCCGCCGACACTGCTGGTGCGCCTACTGCTACTGCTCCTGCAGCTAAAGCTCACGCCGCAAAATCTGCACCAAAAGCACATGCCAAAAAAGCAAAAAAATCCAAAGCACCAATGTAATATCGCTGTAACCCAAAAATAATCGGGTACACAATGCGGAAGGCCAAGTCAGAGAATATCTGACTTGGCCTTCCGTTTTTCCTGTTTAAATATTGCATGTTTACCAATGGTTTGAGTAAGTCATGTCGAGCCGCGATTGTGATGTACCGGGAAAAAACCAAACGCCCGGGTGGCATTAACGAATATAATATCGGATTCAATTTAGTGTGTAGTCAGGGAGTCAGCTTTGGTCAAGGAGAAAATGGGTAGTCGTGAATTGGGTCTGGTGCTCACTCAACAAATTCTGGGTGTGGACGATTTGCACTACGGGTTGTGGGATGAGGGCCTCGAACTCAAGATGACCAACCTTGGTATCGCCCAGCAACGTTATACCGACAACATGATTGCAGCGATGCCTGCGCCAAAACCGGGCCCGGTCAAGGTATTGGATATCGGATGCGGCACCGGCCATGTACTCGGTCAACTGCTCTCGCGCGGCTATCTGGCAGACGGCCTGGTACCGGCCGCGAGCCTGGCCAAATTGGTGCGCAAGCAGCAAGCCAAATTTCCCGATATTAAAAGTCGATTTTTTGAGTGTCGTTTTGAAGACTTGCCTTTTAATGAACTGGAACATCAATACGATGTTTGCCTGTTCAGCGAGAGCTTCCAGTATATTTCAATGGAAGCATCATTTGATTTGCTGCAAAAAATATTAAAGCCGGGTGGCATCGTGGTAATTTGCGACTTCTTTAAAACCGAACATCATGGCGATGGTGGCCCCGGCGACGGCAGTTTTGGTGGCGGTCATGCGATGGCGGATTTTTACCGCAAGGTAAAAGAATCAAAATTTGAACTGGTGCGCGATGAGGACATCACCAAACGCGTCAGCCCCAACCTGCAATTGGTGAATGATTTATTGCACAATACGATCAAACCGGTTGGATTGACCCTGGATAAATACTTAAGCGATAACTATCCGAAAATTTCCTGGCTAATCAAAAAAATGTTGCGCAAGAAATTCGACCGCATGAACTACAAATATTTTGAGGGTCACCGCAACAAGGAGACCTTTGAACGCTACAAAACTTATCATCTGATGGTGCTGAAACTAAAAGATTAAGCTTTTCGCCGGAGCAAAAAATGACACTGCAAGAGTTACGTTACATCGTGGCACTGGCCGATACCGGCCATTTCGGCAAGGCAGCCGAAGCTTGCTTTATCAGCCAGTCCACACTCTCCACACAAATAAAAAAACTTGAAGACTTTCTTGGTGTAGTGCTGTTTGATCGCTCGCTGAAACAAGTTACCCTGACCGCAGTCGGGCGTGAAATTGTTGCATCTGCCCGCCTGATTCTTGATGAAGCCAATCGCATCCGCGAGCTGGCCCGCCAGACCGACGATCCTATGGAACGCACAGTCAACCTCGGCGTCATCCCTACCCTCGGCCCCTATTATTTGCCCCATGTGCTCAAGCAACTGCACCGCATTTACCCCAAGCTGCGTTTATTGTTGCGAGAAGAAATGACGCCGCATGTACTTACCCATATCGCCGATGGAAAACTCGATGCGGGCTTGCTGGCATTGCCTGTTGATGATGCCAATCTCGATGTAGTGCCGCTGTTTAAAGAACCCTTTCTCGCTGCTGTACCGGCCAAACACAAACTTGCCAGCAACACGACCATCAAGATCAAGGAACTGGCCAAAGCCGGTCTGCTGTTGCTGGAAGAAGGTCACTGCCTGCGTGATCACGCTCTCGAAGCATGTCATCTGGATGGCATGCAAAATGAAGAGGTCAGCGCCACCAGCCTCGAAACACTGCGCCAGATGGTGGGTATGGGGCTTGGTGTCACCTTGATCCCGGTACTTGCCAGCGGCGGTACGACGGCCATTACCCAGGTTGCGTTACGCCGTCTGGCTGACCCCGGCGCATCCCGTACAATTGGACTGGTCTGGCGCAAACGCTCACCCTTGGCCGCCACCATGGAGCAGTTGGCCAAAACACTGAAAGATTCTTTACCTCCCCATACCTTGGCGATTCCGTAGACTGCTCAGCCTGCACTTACCACAGCAACAACTTTTAATCCGCTTAGCATGGGTTAACACACAACCCAATATCAACGTTAATCCTTTTCCCACATGTTAGAGATTCAATAGTCGATTGACGTTATCAATCAGAATCATCTAAACAAACCACTTTTATCGATCGACTTATAGGACTATTATTGCTCCAGCAGTGATTGATACTTGCTATGTCAGCTTTCAACCCATCCATTATTAAACCGTAATTGCCAGAGGCTGATCATGAAAGACACAAGTAACCGTTGACCGCAATCGCCTGTGTGCGGAAGCCGACAGATTATTTTAGCGTATGCAAGTACAAACCGTTCTTACTATGCTGACTGTGTAACTATTTTTAACAACGATTAAGGAGATAACCATGACAACTGAAGCCAAGTGCCCATTCTCAAACAACGCCCGCACAAGTACACTTGCCGGATCTCAATCAAACGCAGACTGGTGGCCCAACCAACTGAAGCTGAACATCCTGCACCAGCACTCTTCACTGTCTGACCCTTTGGGAGAAAAATTCGACTACGCGGAAGAATTCAAGAGCCTCGACCTGAAAGCCGTGAAGAAGGATCTCACCGCGCTGATGACTCATTCGCAGGATTGGTGGCCGGCAGATTTCGGCCATTACGGCCCATTGTTCGTGCGCATGGCATGGCACAGCGCGGGTACATACCGCACCGGTGACGGACGCGGTGGCGCAGGGCACGGCAACCAGCGTTTTGCGCCGCTCAACAGCTGGCCCGACAATGTAAACCTGGATAAAGCACGCCGTTTGATCTGGCCGATCAAGCAGAAGTATGGGCGCAAAATCTCCTGGGCTGATCTGATCATTCTGACTGGCAACGTCGCGCTTGAGTCGATGGGATTCAAGACTTTTGGTTTTGCCGGAGGACGTGAGGATATTTGGGAGCCACAAGAAGACATTTACTGGGGTGCAGAGGGGAAATGGCTGGCTGACGAGCGTTACAGCGGCGACCGCAATCTTGAAAACCCTCTCGCCGCCGTGCAAATGGGGTTGATCTACGTGAACCCGGAAGGTCCGAATGGCAACCCGGATCCGCTTGCCGCCGCGAAGGATATCCGCGAAACCTTTGCCCGCATGGCGATGAATGACGAAGAAACGGTTGCGCTTATCGCTGGCGGCCATACCTTTGGCAAAACGCATGGCGCCGGTGATGCGGCTTTGGTGGGTGCTGTGCCGGAAGCTGCCGGCATCGAAGAACAAGGTCTGGGCTGGAGGAGCAGCTTTGGATCAGGCAAAGGGGGTGACACAATCTCCAGTGGCCTGGAGGTTACTTGGACGGCCACGCCAACAAAATGGAGCAATAGTTTTTTCTGGAACCTGTTCGGCTACGACTGGGAGCTGACCAAGAGCCCTGCCGGTGCACACCAGTGGAAACCAAAGGGTGGCGCGGGCGCCGGTACGGTGCCGGACGCGCACGATCCCTCTAAACGCAATACGCCGGCCATGCTGACAACTGACCTCGCATTGCGTGTCGATCCTGCCTATGAAAAAATTTCAAGACGCTTCCATGAGAATCCGGATCAGTTCGCAGAAGTATTTGCACGCGCTTGGTTCAAGTTGACCCACCGCGATATGGGACCTCGCACACGCTATCTCGGTGCTGAGGTTCCGGCGGAAGAACTCATCTGGCAAGACCCTATCCCGGCAGTCAATCATGCATTGATTGATGAACAGGACATCGCTTCTCTCAAAGGCAAAATTCTTGCATCAGGTCTGTCGGTTGCTGAACTTGTTTCAACAGCATGGGCATCGGCTTCCACTTTCCGTGGCTCCGATATGCGCGGCGGCGCGAATGGTGGCCGCATTCGTCTGGCGCCGCAGAAAGACTGGGAAGCCAATCAGCCTGCGCAGCTGGCGAAGGTACTCAAGACGCTGGCGGGTATCCAGAGTTCGTTCGACAGCGCCCAGTCTGCTGACAAGAAAGTAGCCGGTGGCAAAAAAGTTTCGCTTGCCGACCTCATCGTTTTGGGTGGCAGTGCTGCCGTTGAGGCAGCCGCGAAAAAAGCTGGCCAGGATGTTAACGTTCCCTTCTCCCCCGGCCGCATGGATGCATCACAGGAGCAAACCGATCTGGAAGCCTTCGCTGTGCTGGAGCCAATTGCAGACGGGTTCCGTAATTACGTGCGCAAGGGACTTGAGGGATCGGCGGCTGAGCTGCTGGTGGACAGAGCGCAGTTGATGACGCTGAGCGCGCCTGAAATGACAGTTTTGATCGGCGGCTTGCGCGCCCTGAATGCGAACGTTGGCCAGGCCAAACACGGTGTTTTCACCACGCGGCCTGAAACCTTGAGCAATGATTTCTTCGTGGATCTCCTCGACATGAATACGAAGTGGCAAAAATCCGCCACGTCCGAAAGTGTGCTGGAGGGGAGCGATAGGGCGACGGGTAAGCTCAAGTGGACGGGTACCGTCGTTGATCTCGTGTTCGGTTCAAACTCCCAGCTCCGTGCGCTTGCGGAGGTTTATGCCTGCAGTGATTCGCAGCAGTTGTTCGTACGTGATTTTGTTGCGGCATGGACTAAGGTGATGAATCTTGATCGCTTCGACCTTGCGTAATCTCAGAAAAGACCATTTAAAGGTCTTGTTCTGAAATTTACTGGAAGAAAAAAGGAAATAATATGCCGCTTCACCTTTGTTATTTTTGCTGCGATATCATGTTCATCGCAAATTTTTAGCAAGGTGGAAATGGAATCCGGTTTTATATAAGCATCGTTGAACATTGACAATTACCATTGATAAAATAGATCAGGCTGATTGAAAAAATCAGCTTCTATCAATCAAACATAAAGCCTATACTTTATGTGTGGTCGAACAACCACCTTTGTTTATTTACTCACGTTGGAGGTCAACATCATGAAATTAAAAGGTAGCAAAACCGAACAACATCTGAAAGATGCGTTTTCAGGCGAATCTCAAGCCAACCGTCGTTATCTCTATTTCGCAGCTAAAGCGGACGTGGAAGGTTACAACGATGTGGCAGCATTGTTCCGTTCTACAGCTGAAGGCGAGACTGGGCACGCCCATGGTCACCTTGAGTTTCTTGAGCAGTGCGGCGATCCGGCTACCGGCATGCCTTTCGGCTCAACCGGCGACAACTTGAAAACTTCAGTAGCAGGCGAAACCCATGAATACACTGACATGTATCCTGGTATGGCCAAAACAGCACGTACCGAAGGCTTTGAAGAAGTTGCCAACTGGTTTGAAACATTGGCCAAGGCCGAGCGTTCACACGCTAACCGTTACACCAAAGCGCTGAACGAGTTTGTAGCGTAATAGCAAAGCATCACAGCACTGGTACGCGGCAAAAGCATGATGTAATTGCCGCGTACTTGAAGTGCTTTTAACTCTCTTAGGCTTGAATAGTCAGCCATAAAATTTCTCCAGCCTTGAATAATACGAGGTTGATATTCTGCAAAATAAGTTTGTACAGGAGGCAACACTATGGCAACTGCTAGTCGTGAAGGTAATCTGCAAGCACCTACCCGCCATCCTCTGGATTGGCTTAATCCGGATTTTTACAACGAAAAATCGTTGTTCGATGAAATGGAACGTGTGTTTGATATCTGCCACGGTTGCCGCCGTTGTGTAAGCCTGTGCGAATCTTTCCCTACCCTGTTTGATCTGGTGGATGAGTCTCCCACGATGGAAGTGGATGGCATACCCAAAGCAGACTACATGAAAGTGGTGGATCACTGTTATCTGTGCGACCTGTGTTTTATGACCAAATGTCCGTATACACCGCCGCACGAATGGAATCTGGATTTCCCGCATTTGATGCTGCGCGCCAAGTCGTACAAATTCAAGAATGGCGATGTCAAAACGCGCGACCGTATCCTGACCAGCACCGACACAGTCGGTAACCTGGCCGGCATTCCGGTGGTAGCACAGGTGGTGAATGCGGCGAATAAATTCGGCCCCGCGCGCAAGGCACTTGAAATTGTGCTGGGCGTGCATGCCGATGCAAAACTGCCCGAATATCAAAGCAACACGCTGCGCAAACGCCTGGCCGGACATGAAAGCATTTCCGAGGCTGTGCCAGCGGGACGCACCAAAGGTAAAGTCGCGCTGTTTGCCACCTGCTACACCAACCGTAACGAGCCGGGGCCGGGTGAAGATTTTGTCGCGGTGTACGAGCACAACGGTATTCCTGTCACCATCGCGCAAAAGGAACGTTGCTGCGGCATGCCCAAGCTGGAACTGGGTAATCTGGAAGCGGTGAAGGAAGCGAAGGAGTTTAATATTCCTGTACTTGCAAAGCTGGTGGATGAAGGTTGGGATCTGACAGGGCTGGTGCCCTCATGCGTACTGATGTTCAAACAGGAATTACCGCTGATGTTCCCGAATGATCCCGATGTGCAAAAAGTTAAGGAAGCCTTCTTCGATCCGTTTGAGTACCTGGTGCTACGGCACAAAGAAGGGAAACTCAAAACGGATTTCAAAAATCCGCTAGGTAAGGTTGCCTATCATGCATCCTGCCATCAGCGCGTGCAGAACATCGGCCAAAAAACGCGCGAGATGCTGGCGTTGATACCCGGTTCCGAAGTGGAAATTATCGAGCGTTGCTCTGGCCACGACGGTACTTATGCCGTAAAGAAAGAGTTTCATGCTGTGTCCATGAAGATCGTCAAACCGGTAGCCGAGCGGGTAAAGAATGCAGGAGCCGCGCACTACGGCAGCGACTGCGCGATGGCCGGGCACCATATTGAAAACGCACTCAAGGATGGCCGCGCACCCGAACATCCGATCACGCTGATACGCATTGCGTATGGCATTTAAATACTAGGCATAAACGAATAAAAAAGGAACATAACATGACCCTCACCCGTGAAGATCTCTTTAGTCTGGAAAAATACTCGGCGATCAAGGCCGACTATCGCGCCAAAGTAATGGCGCATAAAAAGAATCGCAGAATTCAAATCGGCGATCATGCTGCGCTTTATTTTGAAGATGCGCTCACCATGCAATATCAGGTACAGGAAATGCTGCGCCTTGAACGTATCTTCGAGGCGGATGCGATACAGGAAGAACTGGATGTATACAATCCACTCATTCCTGACGGTAGTAACTGGAAAGCCACCTTTATGGTTGAGTACGATGATGTGGAAGAGCGTAAAACGGCATTATCCAGGCTGACCGGAATTGAAGATACAGTCTGGGTAAAAATTGGAAAATACGATAAGGTATTTGCGATCGCCAATGAAGATCTGGATCGCAGCGAGCCTGATAAAACGTCGGCAGTCCACTTCATGCGTTTTGAATTGACTAAGGAGATGGTGGTGTCGGCCAAGCAGGGCGCTACGATCACGGCGGGTATCGACTTGCCAGCCTATCGACTTGAGACAGAACTCACAGTTGATCAGCGCCATTCACTGACCAACGACCTGCGCTAGTTCATTTATCGTCAGGGGCTGGTTCGGCACCGACGATCTCTTTCACGTCGCCCACTTTCATATTGAGCAAGGCTGCGATATCTTTGTAATCATCCGGCAATCCCGCGTCATCCCAGCCATGCGAAGAGTGTCGTGCCAGCCTGTCAGCCAGAACGACGTTGAGTACACGGGGGGTTTTGCCACTTTCAGTACCCATCAAACGTAGTAACAGGTTTGGCAACTGCCATTGTTTAACCAATTCAGTTTGTAATGATTTAAGCCGGAAACCAAAAACTTCTTCCTGTGCTGATCCACTGCGCAAGGCTGGATTTTGATCCTGCTTTGCCTTGATTTTAAGCATTTCGGCAGGCGCGAAACACCACATTAAAATTTCAGCAAGATCGCGCAATAATGCCGCAATCCGCACCTCTTCAAAATGCAAATCACGCAATCGAACGGCCCAGTCAAAGGCAAAAGAAGAGGCTCGATGCGCACGATGCACAACGCGCAAGCATGACAACAAGGCAATTTTTTGCTCGCCCATCATTTCTTCAACTGAAATTTTCGAAACAACATTGTTGAAAAATGGTTCGATGCCCAACATCAGCAATGCCTGCTCCACTTCCATCACTTCGGTTGTTTGGCTGCGTCGTTTGTGCGACTGTAAATAGCGCAACAGCAACGTAGTCATCAGGGGGTCGCGTGCGATTATCAGGCTGATGGAAAGCGCACTGGCACTGTCACCCGTATCACGCAGGGTATGCAGGTCTCGCAGGGTCTGCTTGAGAACCGGAATGTCAACATTACTGAGAAACGTCACCCAGCCCTGCAAATCTTTTGCTCCCTGTTGCATGTTGACTCCCGGTAATAATACAGTGAGTTTATCGAATGCCCACCCAACCCTAAATCAAGCTATGTCAGACCTGCACTGCCTGTGTTCCAACGCTGCCAGGCACCGCTCGCATTGCAACTTCATGGCGGGGTAAGTTGGCAGGTAAACCCTGTGCATACTGCTGCAGCGACACAATATCATAACCCTGCGCTTTCCAGGCAACCAGCAATTGCTCAAACACTGGCAACCATTTGCCGCCCTCAAATTCCGCCTGCAAGGTAAACACATGGCCCTGTGGTGGCGGATTTTTAGTAAGTTGCAATATGTGCTCTACGACATTTTCAAGTGTAATGCCATCACGGTTGATCAGCTCGTCCAGTGTCGGAAGCGTGGTTGGAAGTTGTGGGCAGGCAATAATCTCTGCATTCCAGGTGGGGATGTATGGATAGGCACCGCGTGTATCCGATGTGTAGTTAAAGCCGAAATGTTGCATCAGTCTTAACGCATGGCGATTTAATTGCCAGGATGTTACAGCATACGTCTTCGGTGCTGCACCAAATATTTCGGTGTATCTGTTCACCGCGAGCTGCATATCGCGCTTAGTCCATTCCATATCTTGCTCTGCTGCCTGGTCTTGCCATTGCCTACGATCATAGCCATGAATACCAACTTCAAACCCTGCATCACGCACCGAGCGCATTACATCCGCACATTTTCGACCTATGTCCGGAGCCGGCAATAACGTGCCGTACAGTAATGTCTTAATACCGTAGTGACCCCAAACAGACAGACGTGCAGTTTTGCTCAGAAAGCCATGGCGAAATACACGGGTAATGGAACGGCCCGTTTTGTCTTTGCCCAGCGTAAAGTAAAAACTTGCAGTTGCCTGATGCCGCTGCAATGCATCCACAAGAGCAGGCACGCCGATACGTGTTCCACGATAGGTATTTACATCAACTTTTAGCGCTAATTTCGGCATTAAAGCAACTTTCAAATAATGTGTGGGCAGTTAATTCTAACTCAAATTTTATGGCTGTATTGGCAGCTCTACACAACCTTAACGGAGTTTGCTCACTTCAGGTTAAACAAGCGAAGCTGGCCCGGCACAGACAAGGCCAGGCAAATTACCAGCAGGCTAATTTGCATAACACCCGTCCCGGGATATATCTCTCCATAGTAATTCCACAGGGTCCACACCGCCCACAGCGAAAGTGTCGTTACAATCACTGCCAATATCCGTTGTAACCAGATATTCAAGCCAACACGCCAATACTGACCCAGCCAAACTGCAGCCATAGCGACAACCCAGCCGCCAAATGCTGCCCCCATCACATCGAGGGGCCAATGCACACCGCTGGCAATACGAGATAGCCCAACGAGTATTGCCAGCAGCAAGATCAGATATTTAAAACCGGGGTTAACTTTTTGCAGACACACCAATCCTGCCAACACAAAAAATGCTGTGGTGTGACCGGAGGGGAAGGCATTATTTTGCAGGTCAGGGCCAATCAGATGGAAACTGCCGGCTAATAAACTCGCGGGGGGGCGCAATACCGAAAATAGCTCTTTCATTACATAAACAAATAATCCGCCCAATATGATCGCCAGAATATATTGCCATACCACATCGGGACGTCGCCCAAGAAAAGGTAACACAAACAGGATGACCAGTTGTCCGTCCGCCAGTAATGACAGATGCAACCATATACTATCGCTTGCATACGATAGTATATGGTTCAAAAACTGGAATAAAACAACATTCATTCCTGAAATATACACCACCAGCAGACCGCAAAATGACACCAATGGAACAGCCCAGCGCCATGGACTATTGAAGGCAACCAGCGTCGAAGTAGAAGCAATAGATTTCATAATATTAGGGTCGGTAGTCGTGACAAAAATAGAAAGAGAATACCGAGGCAATATGGCCATTGGAAATAATCGGCATTTTTTCCTTCAATGAACATTCGGCAAACTCGCCTTTTCCACCAGTTTTTGGTTTGGCATTTTCACCCGGCCACAGGATCAATATGCCACGCATGCCGTTTTGAGGTGAGCCATACCAGATATCAAACTGATTATATTTGTCATCCAGTACGACAACCGGTGATGGCCTCGCATACCAGGAAATGCGGCTGGCAAGGGTCCAGTTTTCGGTAAACAATTTAGGTGTCTCACCCTGCAAGGCAGCCAGCTCAGTACGTAATTTTTCTGCCTTGCGGGCAGCCTGCCCCCATCCATAAAGATCACGCAGTGCATTTTTATTGTCAGAGAACGGCATCCAGGGAGAGATAAGCTGGCTGAATACCACTGCAGTAAACAATACCGCATATACAACCGATGCGCGAACGCTATCACGTACCCAACGTTTTTTCCATGCGTTGATTATCCAGTGCGCAGTCAATGGTGACAGGGCGAGCCAGCCAAAAGAGGTCCAATGCGGCAGAGTCATTTCATAGCCGGAGTTCCAGGCAAACATCAACAGCAAAGGCATTGCCAGTGCAAGGCTTAACATGGCCCCAAGCTGCTCCGGCTCAAACAATTTTTTAAAGTCTTTCAGGCCTGCATAAGCTGCAATCATTCCAAATACATAAATTAGTGGTCCATAAACCAATAACTGACCCGCCTGCGAAATGATAAATCGCTTGAATTCCCAACTCAGTTTTCCGGTACCATGATGCAGCTGATACAGGAAAGAAATCCACTCATGCCGCTGATTCCAGTAAAGTACCGGTAGAATCAAAACAAAAGCAATAATCATTGCCAGCCACGGACCGGGTCTTAACAGTTGTCGCCATTGCCTGCTAAACAGCAGCGCCAGCAGCACGGTAAGAACAAAGGTGACCGCCGTGTATTTTGATATGCCGGAAAGACCCAGCCACAGGCCTAACCACAACCAGTATCGCAATCGGCCATCCGTTAACACGCCATGCAAGGCAAGCAACACCAGCAATCCCAATAACAATAACGGGCTATCAGGCAACATTGCCAGGCCGATTAATTGCAGCATGACGCCCGAGTGCATGATGGCCACAGCCAGGAATCCCAACCAGGGCGTTTGATTGGGAAATAATTTGATACTGACTTTGAATAGCGTAATGCTGGCTGCTACAAAAAGCAGTATCGGCATCAGCCTGAGGGAAAAATCAGAATCCGAGAAAGCCAACACAACAGCCTGCAACCAGCCTATCAGCGGCGGATGATCGAAATAGCTCCAGTCCAGATAATAGCCATAGAGGGCATAATGGGCTTCGTCGGTGGTTAACTCTGTTGAGACTGCCGCAACAATCCGCAATATCGTTGTAGCCAATATCAGCAGTAACGTGGCCTGCAGCGGTGTCAGGCTTTTAAAGAATTTTTTCATTCAGTTGATCTTGGAATGACGTGGAAAAAGTAATTGCGTAATTCTAACCTAATTACCACATTTCTTGACCTCGGCCTTGGCCCAACCTTGCGCAAAGGTAATCTGCAGATTGGCGCCAACGGGTAATACAGCAGCATCCCGTATTACAACTCCCTGCTCGTCACGAACCATACTGTAACCGCGTGCCAACACCTGGTGCGGATCCAGATGCTGTAAATTTTTCTGCGCCGTTATCAAGCGCAGACTATATTGTTCCAGACTGCTCTGAATCGCAGCTTTAAGTCCCAGCCCAATATCTGACAGATGTTCAAAATTACTTAGTAAATTAGGCCTTGCGCTCGTGAAGCGCCGCTGGACTGATTGCAGACGCCACTGTTGATTTTGCATTACATAATTTAACGACACCTGCAAGCGTTGCTGCAACTGCCCCAGATGCTGCATTTGCTGATGCGCGCGCTGTGCCGGATGCAATATTCGCCGCTGCAAATAATCGAGCTGCTGCATCGCACGCTCCAGCAGTCGCAGCATTGCCCTTACCATGCGATTGTCCAACTGTTTCATGCTTTGTTTTAATTCCAGACGATCCGGTGTCGCAGCCTGAGCGGCTGCGGTTGGTGTCGCGGCACGCTGATCGGCAACAAAGTCTGCAATCGTAAAATCGGTTTCATGCCCCACGCCGCACACCACCGGAATATGACTGGCGACGATTGCTCGTGCAACCACCTCCTCGTTGAACGCCCACAGATCTTCGATGCTGCCGCCGCCGCGACACACTATCAATACATCGCATTCCTTGCGCTGATTGGCTTGCTCAATCGCTTGGGCAATTTTCTGTGCCGACCCTTCACCCTGAACCGGTGTGGGATACAACACTACCGGCAGAGCGGGCATACGTTTTGCGAGTGTAGTGAGCACGTCACGCAGCGCTACCGCCTGGGGTGAAGTCACAATACCTATTCGCGCAGGGAACAAAGGCAATGGACGTTTGCGTGACTCGGCAAACAAACCTTCAAGCTCCAGCTTTTTCTTCAGCCTTTCAAACGCTTCGAATAATGCACCCAGTCCGGCTGGACGCATCTGTTCCAGCGTCAGTTGAAATTCGCCGCGTGCCTCATACAGGCTTGGCAGGGCCAGCACTTCAACCTGGTTACCGCTCCTCGGTTGCCAGTCAAGATATTGGCTTTTATGACGAAACATCACGCAACGAACCTGGGCCAGCTCATCTTTCAGGGAAAAATACCAATGGCCCGAAGCTGCACTGACAAAATTTGAAATTTCACCGCGTACCCAGAGTAAAGGAAGCCCACCTTCAATCAGTTGCTTGGCAGCAAAATTTAATTCGCGCACACTCATTACACGATTTTTATCGATCATTATTCAGTTTTGTTGCAGAAGTCATTTGTAGAAAACCATGCAGAGTATGAGTTTAATTGACAGGGTATGGCATGCTCACCATACTCTTGCGTTCTTGCAAGTATACTGACTCAACCCAATTTGGAGAATCATTAATGATAGACAAAGAAGAGATGATTGAATGTTTTGAAGATCTTTATTCCAATCTGAAGATGGAAATTATGACCAATAGCAAAGACATTAAATCGACGCGCCAACAGTTCGGTCAAATTCAGGGCTTCTTCCTGGCGATGAAAATGGTTGTGCCTCTGGATATGGAAGAAATTCAGTATGTTGAACATCGGCTGTACAGTTTGGAAGAAAAATTACCTTAAATATTCCTGCGCTGTATACACATAACAACAAAATAACGCGTGCCCTGCCTGAGCTTCATAGTCAAAATTTAGTTCAACTATCCTATTGACAATACCGAATAATCCACAACCCTCATCAACCACGCCATTTGCAAGCCAGGCAAGTTATACAAGCCCAACAAGGCATTAATAACATATTGTTTACATTAGATAAAACGGTGTGCGCAATAAATATGCAACAATGAAAAACGGTTACCAGATAGATAGTTAAGTACATACGCAGGACTTTATCAACAAAGTTATCCACAGTTTTTGTGTATAACTTTTAAGCAACCCGCCGCATGACATGCAACGCACTACCAGTAATATAGTCACGGAGAATTCTTGCCCAAACCCGTTCGACAAGTTACAGTTCGTGCTTCGGATTTATGCTTGTCTTGTAATAAAACGCTAGTCAGGTTGATCAATTCTTAAATTTTTTCTGGAGAATTTGCGTGTTCACTATTATTGAAGCTGCCGGTTGGCCTATCTGGTTTCTGATTCTGGCCTCTATTACTGCTGTTGCATTGATTGCCGAACGAATGATGTACCTGAGAAGCAAAACGATTGCCCCCATCACCCTGCTCAGTGAAGTTATTCAGGAACTGAAACAAAAAGGTGTTAGCGATGAAATGCTGGCTCGTTTACAAAGAGGATCTCCGCTGGGACGTATCTTTGCTGCCGGCCTTAAAAATGTAAAAAGCTCACCCGGCGTGATGAAAGAAGCGATTGAAGAAGCCGGACGCGCTGCCACGCATGATCTGGAACGTTTCCTGACCACACTAGGCACGATCGCCTCCACCAGCCCGCTGCTCGGTTTGTTTGGCACCGTAGTGGGCATGATAGAAATATTCGGTTCGCAAACCGCAGTTGGCAATTCCCCCGCCATCCTCGCCCACGGTATCTCGGTAGCTTTGTATAACACGGCCTTCGGCTTGATCGTTGCTGTTCCCAGCATGATTTTTTATCGCCACTTCCGCGCCCAGGTTGATAGTTTGACCATCGAGATGGAGCAGCAAGCCATCAAGCTGGTGGAAATTGTTCATGGCGAGCGCAGGGAGTAATCAACGATGAACTTCCAACGTGGCAAAAGCCGTGAAGAACCCGAGATCAATCTGATCGCCCTGATTGACGTGTTGCTGGTGATATTGATCTTCATGCTGGTTACAACCACTTACTCCAAGCATGCAGAGCTGCAAATTAATTTGCCGCAGGCAGGCGGTAACCAGGCTTCAACCGCAGCCAATCAAATTAATATCGCGATTGATGCCACCATGCATTACGCCATCAACAACAAAACTGTCAAATACGATGGGGTAGATAACCTCTCGCAAGCCATACAAAAAGCGGCGGGTAAACAGACAGATCCAACCATCATCATCAACGCTGATGCAAAAGCCTCGCATCAATCCGTGGTTAACATCATGGAAGCCGCACGTTTGGCGGGTTATGGTCGAATCACCTTTACGACACAAAGCCAAGACAAATAGGGATGATCAGCACTGCGCTACGCGGCATACAAAGGAGCTGGTATCACATCTCTCCTTTGCTGCTTCTGCTGTTACTGCCTTTCAGTTTTTTATTTTTTCTGCTTTCAAGCACCCGTCGCCAGTTATTTCGTTGGGGTATATTGCCCAGCGTCAAACTGCCCGTGCCGGTCATTATTGTGGGCAATATTTCTGTCGGCGGAACCGGCAAGACACCGCTTACCCTCTGGCTTGCCGGGCAATTGTTGGCCGATGGCTGGCACCCGGGCATCATCAGTCGCGGATTTGGCGGCAATGGCAACACTTCCCAAGCTGTAAACCATAACAGTGATCCCGCGCTGGCAGGTGATGAACCCGTATTGATGGCACAGCGCAAACTTTGCCCCGTGTGGATAGGGCGAGACCGCCCCGCTGCTGCTCAGGCACTGTTGCGTGCCCATCCGGAATGCGATGTCATCCTCAGCGACGACGGGCTGCAACATTACCGCTTGCAACGCGATGTAGAACTGGTGGTAATTGACGGTGTGCGTCGTTTTGGCAATGGTTTTTTATTGCCGGCTGGGCCGTTGCGTGAACGCACTTCACGCTTGCGCAAGGTGGACGCGGTTATCGCCAACGGCGGGCGGGCGAAACCGGGCGAGTTTCCGATGCAGCTGGAGGGAGTACATTTCTACAACCTGCTCAACCCCGAACAGACAGCAACTGCAATTGATTTCAAAGATCTATCAGTGCATGCAATCGCCGGAATCGGCCATCCAGAGCGCTTCTTTGCGCATTTGCACAAACTGGGCCTGACCGTACACACGCACTCGTTTCCCGATCACCATAGCTACACTGCTGCCGATCTGGTCTACGAAGGTGCAAATGCGCTACTCATGACCGAAAAAGATGCGGTAAAATGCATCAGTTACGCTGACGAGACTTGCTGGGTGCTACGTGTAGATGCGCACCTGGATTCGGCCCTTACCCAACTTATTACTAAAAAGATTACGCCCTGATGGATCCCAAACTACTCGACATTCTGGTTTGCCCCTTATGCAAATCACCCCTGATTTACCGCAAAGCTGAACAGGAATTAATCTGCAAAGCAGATCGACTTGCCTTCGCCATTCAGGATGATATCCCTGTCATGCTAGCGGATGAGGCGCGCAAATTGACCCTGGATGAAATAGAAAAACTCTGATGGTTGATTTCCATGTCGTCATTCCCGCACGCATCAGCTCTACCCGTCTGCCCGGCAAGCCGTTGTTGTTGATAGGCGGCAAGCCGATGGTGGTACGTGTTGCCGAACAGGCAGCGCTAAGCGGTGCGCAGCAAATCTGGATCGCGACCGATCATCAACCCATAATGGCTGCTATGCATGAACACGGCTTCAAAGCCTGCATGACCAGGGCAGACCACCCCAGCGGCACCGACCGCATTGCCGAGGTGGTGGCGCAACACAACTGGCCGGACGACACCATCGTGGTGAATGTGCAGGGAGACGAACCCCTGATACCACCAACATTAATCCACGCTGTTGCTCAGCACCTGCACGACCACCCCGAATGTGCGATCGCGACCGCTTGCCACCCCGTGCATGATGAAACTTCAATGCGCAATCCCAATATCGTCAAGGCGGTGCTGGACAAAGACGGCAACGCGATGTATTTCAGCCGGGCACCTGTTCCCTACCCGCGCGACGCCTTTGCCAATAACAGTGCCCTGCCTGCCAACATGGCTGTATTGCGCCACATTGGTATCTACGCATACCGTGCCGGTTTCCTGCGTGCCTATAGCCAGCTGGCACCTGCTGCCATAGAGCAGATCGAGGCATTGGAGCAACTGCGGGCCCTGTGGCATGGTTACAAAATCGGCGTGACCATCACCCAGGATGCACCACCCAGCGGAGTTGATACCGAAGCAGATCTGATATTGGCGCGTGAAATTTTTGAAACCAGAAATTCATATTGAAAACCGGAATTCGTATTAAGTAATCAACCATAAGGAGAAACACAACCAACCGCAAGTTATATGCACCAGTAAAAAATAATCGCACTACTTTAAAAACCACAGGGAGAATAATTATGAAATTGATTTTGCTCGGCGCTCCAGGCGCAGGAAAAGGTACACAAGCTAACTTCATCAAAGAAAAATATAACATTCCACAGATATCCACTGGCGACATGCTGCGTGCCGCAGTCAAGGCTGGCAGCCCCCTGGGTGTAGCCGCAAAAAAAATTATGGATGCAGGCGGTCTGGTCTCCGATGAGATCATCATTAACCTGGTGAAAGAACGCATCAAGGAAAAAGATTGCGAAAAAGGTTTCCTGTTTGACGGTTTCCCGCGCACCCTCCCCCAGGCTGAAGCGATGAAACAAGCCGGTGTAGAAATCGACTATGTTGTGGAAATTGATGTAGCAGACAGCGAGATTGTGCAACGCATGAGCGGCCGTCGTGTACACACTGCCTCAGGCCGTACCTATCACATCAAATTTAACCCCCCCAAAGTGGCTGGCAAGGATGATGCTACCGGTGAAGACCTGGTTCAACGCCCAGATGACGTTGAGGAGACTGTTAAAAAACGTCTGGCGGTTTATCACGATCAAACTCTCCCCTTGGTTGCGTATTATTCCAAGTGGGAAAAGAGCGGCGTAAAAGGCGCCCCCCGTTGTGTCAAGGTTGCCGGTGTTGGCAGCGTAGACGCCATACGTGACAAGGTGTTCGCTGCGCTGTCTGGCAAGTAATTTGTTTATGACGGTGTAACACTAAGGGCGCATTAAAGGGCGCCCTTTAATTATGCCTCAAATAGCCAACCTCAAGCAGGTGTAGTATATTTACAGCGTTTTCCATTCTTAGCGGATTATCATGCCACATATAAAAATAACCGAGCATATTCCTGATTCCTTGCTGGAAATTACTGTTCCGACGACACTTGAATTAATCCGGTTAAAACTCGTTTGCCTGGTTGATGTCCGTCAGAAATTTGAACTGGAAATGGAAGGTGAAATCCCGGGGGCGATTTCACTTCCTTTATTTCGTTTCAAACAATTACTTGGTCATCAAATGACCGAAGAAGAACATGAAATACTCGATGGTGACACACCCGACAATCTGGATGTGCAGCACTTTCTTTCGAATATCAATCAGTTGCATTACACCAAGGATTGCATATTGCTTTGTTATTGCAACAGCGGGCGCCGCAGTATGCATGCTGCAAGGTTGTTACGTTCCCTGGGATACCAGCGTGGATTTTCACTCGCTGGCGGATATAAAGCGCTGATAAAGGTGTTAACAGAAACCGAATTGGAAGCACTGAAAAATACACCCAAACCCGAAGCTAAATAACCTGAGGGAGACAACAAAAAACCCGCATCAATGCGGATTTTTATTTACCTTGCGAATACATCAAGATCACGGAGAGACTTTATCAATAACGAGTTTTATCCCTTTAGCTCCCGGCTTCATGACAGCGCTCATGCCCTGTAAATCTCCAGGTTGCGTAATTGGATTACCGGATTTCGATACTTTTGCAATAACCACAACCTGTTCAAAATTAGACATTTTCATCTGTGGTGACATCGCTGTACTGTCATCCAGCGTAAACTTCAGCGGCAAATCCTTTACCTGTTTGCGCACTATGGCCAGCGGCATTTTCGGGCCTTCAGCGGCACGCACAAGCACAAACAATGTATCCTCGAGACTGGCTTGGGCTTTAATCGCACTACTCAACACAACCGTACCGGAAATCGCTTCTTTGCCAGCTTGCACCACTTGCGTTTCGGCTTGTGCTGCTGAAGCAGACTGAACGGGTGCTTTACCACCCGTTTTTTGCGCCATCAATTCGCGGGCATGCTTAATCCCGTCAGCAACGATCTGCGCATTTTCGTTATCTTGCGGAATCAGTTTCAGCAATTTTTCCCAATAGCCTGCTGCTGCTGCATAATCCGTCCGCTCCATTGCAGCCGACCCTGACAATGCAAGCGCCTTAAAATTATCCGGATCGATAGCAAGGGCCTTATTGAGCAGCTTCGTCGGTGTACCAACCAGTGTTTTACCTGAAGCCATTGCAAGTACGTCGGCATAATCAGCCCACAACTGTGCTTCATTTGGCATCATTTGCGTTAGCTTGTCATATGCCTGTACCGAATCGGTAAAACGTTCCATGTCCGCATATGAGCGAGCCAACTGGTACAAACTATCACCGTCCTGAGGTTGTGCTGCCACTTTTTCTTCCAGTGCCTTGAGTGCAGACTCTGAACGAACACTGGTAAATTGGTCTGCGCTAACATTATTCGTCTGCGCCACCAAAGCATGCCGATTGCCTACTTGCCAATATATTCCGATCGCAGCGACTGGGAAAATGACAGCCAGAACCAACGCCAGTATTTTGAGCGGATCACGAACAGCGGCAGGGCTGATATTTTGCGCTTCACCTACCTCGTCTACCAAGCGGGATTGCAGCTCACGCTTCCCCTGCTCATACATCTCCTGCGTCAACAAGCCGTTACGTAAATCAGCATCCATTTCCGCAATCTGATCGCGGAAAATTTCCAGATTGGCGCTATCCCTCTGAACATTGCTTTTTTCCGGATTGCCCAGCCACAGCGGCAGGATGACAAACAACAACGCAATCACAAGTAACGCAGCGCAAATTATCCAAAATATTATCATGCTTGTTTATCTCTTTTCATCGTTAAGCAAAGCTATAGCACGTTGTTGTGCCTCTGGACTCAGAATCGTTTCTCTCATTACTTTTCGACGATTTCTCAATTGAAAAAGCAACGCGCCCAAGCCAACCAGTAATAACCCAAATGGACCAAGCCACAGCACCAGAGTCGAGCCTTTCATGGGTGGCTCATACAACACAAAGTCGCCATAGCGGGCCACCAGATAATCCTTTATTTCCTGATCTGACATACCCTTTTGTATCAGCTCGCGCACCTCCCGTCTGAGGTCTTCGGCAAGTTCGGCATGTGAGCTTGCCAGTGACTCGTTCTGGCATACCAGGCAGCGCAGGTTTTCGGCCAGGCCCACCATGCGCTTTTCCACAACAGGATCTTTAGCCAAATCCCGAGCTTCACCGGCAAACGTTAACAAAGGCAGAAAACTAAATAACAAGATAATAGCGCGCATTATTTTTTCTCCAGTTCCGCCACCAAAGGCAAGATTTTTTTCCTGAGATTTTCTGCAGTAACCGGACCTATCTGTTTATATTGAATGACGCCCTGCTTGTCGATCACGTAAGTCTCCGGCACGCCATACACACCATAATCAATGCCCACACGGCCATCGGTATCTGACACATTCATCAGATAGGGATTGCCACGCCTTTCTAATACTGCCAGGGCGGCATCCCTTTTATCCTTGTAATCCATACCGTAAATAGGAACGATGTTTTGCCGCGCCAATTCCATCAACACGGGATGCTCTTCCTCACAGGCAACGCACCAGGAAGCCCACACGTTAAATAACCAGACCTTGCCTTTCATATCGGCTGGAGAAAATTGTTTACCGGGGACATGCAGCTGTGGCAATACAAATGCTGGCGCTGGTTTTCCAACCAGGGGAGAAGGAACCTCACGGGGATCAAGCTTCAAACCTACAAACAAAAATACAGTCAGTACGATAAAAACGACAAAGGGCAGGATGAAGCGCATCATACCGTCTTCTCCTTCAATGGCATCTCTACCCCGTCTTTTACTGCAAGGGTTTTACGGGCGTGTATCCGATAACGACGATCGCTGATTGCCAGCACACCGCCTAATGCCATCATCAAGCAACCAAACCATATCCAGTCAATAAACGGCTTGTGGTAAATACGTACGGCCCACGCGCCATTGCTGTCGGGTATAGGCTCGCCCAGCGAAACATAAAGATCCCGCAGAAATCCGGTATCTATCGCTGCCTCTGTCATCGGCATGCCTGATGCATTGTAGGTACGTTTTTCGGGATATAACTGGGTAACCAATTTATCATTTTTGGTGATGGTTACACGTCCCTGATAGGCATGATAGTTAGGACCTTCCTGTTCCCTGACACCATCAAAGCGGAACACATAACCACCGGCCACCACAGTATCGCCAACATCCATGCGTACATCGCGCTCGGTTTCATATCCCTTGACCATGGTTACGCCGATGATGAAGGCTGCCACGCCTAAATGGGCCAATTGCATGCCGTAGTAGCTGAGGGACTGGCTTTTCAGGCGCTGCAATAATTTCCCATCGCGCGTATTGATACGTTTGTACAAATCCGTACCCACTGTCGTGATAACCCATAATGCCAGCATCAAACCCAGTGCAATCAACGGCGTCCACTTGCCCAACACAAACGGCAGCAGTAACGCGATGATCAAACTAGACGCAAATGCCCAGCGTACGCGTATCCACAGCTCGGGCACGGTTGCTTGTTTCCAGCGGGCTATCGGCCCCAACCCCATCATCAGCACCATAGGCACCATGATAGGAACAAAAACGGTGTTGAAATAAGGTGGGCCTACTGAAATCTTGCCAAAACCAAGCGCATCTACGAACAGTGGGTAGAGTGTGCCAAGAAATACAGATGCCGAAGCCACAACCAGCAGCACGTTGTTTGATAACAACATGGACTCACGCGAGACCAGATCAAATTTGCCTCCCAGACCGATTTTAGGCGCACGCCAGGCAAACAGCAGTAGTGATGAACCAATCACTATCACTAAAAAGGATAGGATGAACACGCCGCGTTTGGGGTCGGTCGCAAACGAGTGTACTGAAGTCAGCACGCCAGAACGCACAAGGAAGGTACCCAGCAGACTGAGCGAGAAAGCGGAAATTGCAAGCAATACGGTCCAGCTCTTGAATGCACCGCGTTTCTCCGTTACGGCCAGTGAGTGTATCAATGCGGTACCAACCAGCCATGGCATGAAGGAGGCGTTCTCTACCGGGTCCCAGAACCACCAGCCACCCCAACCTAATTCGTAATACGCCCAGCCACTGCCCAGTGCAACGCCAAGTGTCAGGAATACCCATGCCACAGTCGTCCACGGACGTGACCAGCGTGCCCAGGTTGCGTCAAGTTTACCGCCCAGTAGTGCAGATAGAGAAAATGCGAAAGCGACTGAAAATCCCACATAACCCATATACAACATGGGTGGATGGATAATCAGGCCAATATCCTGCAACAATGGATTCAAATCCCTGCCATCCATCGCAGCGGGTAACAGACGATCAAATGGGTTGGAGGTTAACAGCATAAATAACAGGAAACCCACGGAAATCAGACCCATGACCCCTAAAACTCGCGCCACCATTTCATCAGGCAGATGTTTGCTGAAGGTGGCTACCGCAGTTGTCCATATAGCCAGGATGAATGCCCACAGCAGCAGAGATCCCTCGTGCCCGCCCCATAAGGCGGCAAAGCGATAATGGCCAGGTAATTGAGAATTGGAGTGTTCTGCCACATACAGGACCGAAAAATCATTATTCAGAAATGAATACACCAAACAGATAAATGCGATGGCAACAAAAACAAACTGGCCATATGCCAAGGGGCGCGCTGTACCCATCAGCACTGTGTTTGAACGGGCAGCTCCCCATATAGGTAGCACACCTTGAGTCAGGGCTAATACTAATGCAACAACGAGAGCAAAGTTACCAATTTCTGGGATCATGTTTGTGTCCGTTTTTATTTAGTAGAGGGAATTTGATATCCTGATGAGACAGGTTTGGTGGCCATTACGCCTGATTGTGCCTGGTTGGCCAATTCCAGTGCATGTACAACCTCTGCAGCGTTGTAGTTTTCATCATGCTTGGCCAGTACCTCATCGGCGAGGAAGGTATTATCGGCTTGCAACTGACCGTGTGCCACTACACCCTTACCTTCTTTAAATAGATCGGGCAGGATGCCTTTGTAGTTGACCTGCATCGTCTTCAAAGTATCAGTAACGTCGAAGCGAACAGTCAGGCCATCTCGCTCACGCTTGAGGCTACCATCCACAACCAAACCACCTATGCGGAAATTACGCCCCTGCGGAGCCTCTTTGTTATAGACCTGTGTGGGAGTGAAATACAGGCTAACATTATTTTGCAGTGCATATAAAACAAGCCCTACGGCAGTGCCTAAAATTGCAATGCCTACTAAAATGAACATAAATCTTTTATGGCGCGGCTTCATATTACTCCTTAATTTCAGCATCACGGATGAGGCGCAATTGCTGCAAGACAACTTTTCTTTTATGTACGACCAGTAAAATTTCGACCATGATTATCAATAAAGTGACGCCGTAAGAACCCCAGATATACCAGGCATAACCCTTCATTTCGAAAAACCCTAACCAGTTCATTGCTTCATCTCCACAATCTCAGTAACCCATTGTGAATTGCGTTCACGTTCAAGAATAATACTGCGAACTCGCAGCAATGATATTGCGATGGCATAAAGCCACAACGCAGCAAACATGGTAAACATGGCTTGCTGCATCGAAATATGCATGCTGGTTCCGCTCAGTTTTACAGTAGATCCCTGATGCAGGGTATTCCACCACTTCACCGAGAAATAAATTATGGGCACGTTTACTGAGCCAACGATCGCCAGCAATGCACCGGCGCGGTCTGCACGCCGTGGATCTTCTATCGAAGCCTGCAATGAAATAAATCCAAGATACAAAAATAATAAAATCAATTCTGATGTCAGTCTCGCATCCCAAACCCACCATGCTCCCCACATGGGTTTACCCCACAGCGCTCCTGTCCAGAGTGATATAAAAGCAAACAGCGCGCCAGTTGGTGCCAGCGAAGTTGCCATCATAGATGATAAACGGGTATTAAATATCAAGCCCAGTGCAGCATATCCCGCCATGATCAAATAGATAAACATGGACAAGATGGAAGCAGGTACATGAATAAATATTATTCGGTAGGCTTCACTTTGCACCGCATCGGTAGGTGCAACAAAAAAACCAATATAGATACCCACACAAAATAAAATAGCTGCTGGCCAGGCAAACCAGGGGACAAGTTTTCCCGCCAAGCCATAAAAGCTGCTGGGTGCGGCATATTTAAACCAGTTTATAGCCAATTGTTACTCCATTGAAATACGTAAAGCTTGCGCCGAAACCCAGGGTGCAAACAACAACGACATCAGCAAAAATGCACCTAGCAATGACAGGTTAGATGCAGGACTTACTCCGCTTGTCACCGCGATAACTGCACCTGTACCAAATATCAGCACAGGAATACACAAGGGTAATACCAGCAACGAAACCAATACACCACCACCGCGCAAGCCCAGTGTGAGAGCGGCTCCAAAAGCGCCAATCATACTTAAAACCGGCGTTCCCAAAAGCAGTGACAATACCAGTATCAACAGGGCTTGCCCCGACATATCGAATTGCAAACCCAGTACTGGCGCAACCAACACCAAAGGTAAACCGGACAGCATCCAATGCGCCGCAATTTTACCAAGTACCAGTATTGATAGCGACTGGGGTACCAGCAACATTTGCTCCAGCGTACCATCCAGATAGTCAGCCGAAAACATACGTCCCAGAGAGAGCATGGAAGCAAGCAATGCAGCCACCCACACCACCCCTGGCGCCATCTTGCGCAACATATCCATCTCTGAACCCACTGCCAAAGGAAACAGGCTCACTACAATGACAAAAAAAATCAACGTCGTCAAAACATCGGCACGCCTGCGCATCGCCAACATTAAATCACGCCGTATCACCAAACCAAACAATCCCATGAGTGATAGTTTATTCATGACAAAGTCAGCCGCCTTAACACGGCACCGCTAACTTCAAGTGGTTGATGTGTCGTGAATATTACTATCCCGTTATTGCGCAGATGCTCACCTATCATTTCCTGCATCAAACCTACCGCACTGACATCTAGCGCGGTTAATGGCTCATCCAATATCCACAAAGGTGCTTTGTTAATAAGCAAACGAGCCAGGGCTGCGCGGCGGCGCAGGCCTTGTGACAACAGCTTTACCGGAAAAGTTTCACGTCCGCGCAAACCCATACGTCGCAGTACAGCTATTGCAGCACTGTCACTGATAGTGCTGCCGCTCAACGCGCTGCTGACACGAAGATTCTCCAGTGCGCTCAAATCATCCTTGATCGCATTCAAATGTCCCAAATAGACTATATTTGCGAAATAGTCTTCATCCAACTCGTTGATACTTTTACCTTGCCATTGAATCTCGCCTTCGAGCGGCTGAATAAACCCGCATAGGGTGCGCAATAAAGTTGTTTTACCTCTGCCGTTTTCACCTTGAACTTGCAACAACTCTCCGCCCGCTAACCGAAAATTCAGATCGGAGAATAGCTTTTGCTCTCCACGTGCGCAGGCCAACTCCTTCACTTCAAGCATTTGGTCACTTCTCGCATAGATTCAGGCCAACCCTTCTATATTCATCGGATTATTATATACGATAGCGCTCGTTCAATAGTTAACCTTGATGGTAATAGTAAAAATTCCTCTAATTGGTGCAGCCCCATAAAAAATGCCACCCTTGGGGTGGCATTTTTCGGACTATCAAATTCAATGTATTAACATCAAAAGCAACCTGGGATTATGTCAGCTACAGACAATAAAAATTAATTAACCCCTTTGTCCGCTGCTACAAAAGGAGCAATCGAGATGCTGGCATTTTTTCTGGTATCTGCCAGATACAATTGCAACAATTCCTCACCTGTCATTTGGCTCAATTGCATCAAATAACGATTACGCTTCGCTTCATCTATTGCACCAATATCCTTGACTGAATCGATACGCGCCAGCATGTATACGCCTTGCGCATTTTCCATACCAACATACGCAGGCAACTTTGCAGTATCAGCCTTGAATATTTCTCTGGTAAATTCATTATCCAAAGCGACGTGCTGAGACCGTGTAACAGATTGAGCGGATTTCCATTCAACACTCGCTTGCTCACCATGCTGTAAACGCCCAAGAATAGCCCGACCCTCCTTTACAGAAAGCTCCTGTGCCTGAAGGCGCTGTAACTTTTGCCTGATTGTGGCAGCAGCTTCCACAAAGGGAGATATGGCTGCAGGTTTATAATCCAGTATCCTTGCAGCCAGCAACGTATTCGGAGCAATTTCAATCGCAGGTGTATTCCGTTTATTCTTTACTACTTCATCGGAAAATACAGCCTGAAGTGCTTTGTCAGTCCAGGGAGCAACGCCTATCTGTCCCTTGCTTAACCACTCTACCTTCTGTACAGGAATTTTTATCAATTCAGAAGCTGGCTTGAGTGTATCGCCTTGCTCATAAACGGCATTGTTGAATTTTTCAGATAGCTCGGCAAATCTGTCATTTGCTTTCTGTGACTTAAGTTTTTGCGCAATCACGCTCTTAACCTCATTCAGACTTTGCGTTTTACCGCCTTTAATCGCTAACAGCTTGATAATATGGAATCCGAAATCTGACTGTACCAGACCGCTGATTTCGCCTACCAACAATTTGAAGGTTGCGTCATCGAAAGGCTTAACCATCATGCCACGACCAAACATACCCAAATCGCCACCATTGGCTGCTGAACCCGGATCCTGGGAATATTTTTTTGCCAATTCGGCAAACTGTCCAGGCGACTGTTTTACTTGTTGCAATATCTGCTCGGCTTTCGCTTTTACTGCCTGCTTGTCTGCATCGGATGCCTTTGCATCAATTGAAATCAGTATATGTGCGGCTTTTCGCTGCTCAGGCGTACTAAACTCTGCTTGATGCTCTTCGTAATATTTCTTGATATCAGCATCATCAACCTTAACCTGAGCTTGCAATGCGGGCACTGACAAAATCAAATATTCGACTCGCGCTCGTTCAGGAACTTGAAATTCTCCCTGGTTTTTTTCGTAATATGCCTGAACAGCAGAATCCTCAACCTTGACTTGCTTGATAAATGAATCAGGTGCAATTTGTGCAACACTGACAACTCGCTGCTGTTCATTTAAACGAATCAGATTCTCAGCGCCGCTTAAAGAAGCGTAACCGTTTTTAGTAAACCCATCGACTAACTGGCGTGTACTCAGCTCGTCTCTGACTCGGGACTCAAAAATTTGGGGAGACATATTCTGACTGCTCAACGCAGACTCGTAACGCTGCCGGTCAAATTTGCCATCATTTTGAAATGCCGGGATACCCGCGATAATTTGCTTCAATTGATCATTACTTAAAGTCAATCCAGCCTTATGTGCCTGCGAACTTAACAAACGCTGGTCAATCAAATTGTCCAGAATCATCCGCTTTATTTCAGGCTTATCAAACAAAGTGGGATCATAACTATTTCCCGCTTGTTCGCGCACTCTGTCCTGTTGCTGACGAACTGCGCTATCAAATTCCTGTTGACTGATTCTGTCACCGTTTACAGTAGCCGGCGCATTGCTACTGCCAGACTTCCTGTACGAATCTACGCCAAAAAAACCGAAGGTAATAATAATCAACCCTAATACAATCTGCACTACACGTTTTTTCTCTTGCACGAAATCAAACATAGTAAGCCACCTGATGGATTTTAATAAACGAAAAAGGCGAACTCGCGTTCACCTTAATTTGGCGGAGTGGACGGGACTCGAACCCGCGACCCCCGGCGTGACAGGCCGGTATTCTAACCAACTGAACTACCACTCCAAAACTTTGGTGGGTGATGACGGGATCGAACCGCCGACAATCGCCTTGTAAGGGCGGTGCTCTACCAGCTGAGCTAATCACCCAAAGAAGCCGCGCATTCTACAAGACTTTTTTAAATATTACCAGCATGCAATAGAAGAAATTATTAACTACCAGCAAATTCATATCCTAGCCGGTTAAAAATTTTATTATTACCCGCAAAAATCTAGCAGACGCACTTTCCTTTAGTTCACGATGAAACTTTTATAAATTAATGCTTTACTGACAATGCAGAACTGGCCACTTCACTGATTGCGGCTACCGCAGGGGCAACCGGTTTTTCTTCCGGTAATGCGACAGGTTTTGTTTCAAGTGCTATTTCCAACACTTGATCTATCCATTTTACAGGATGAATTTCAAGTTTATTTTTAATGTTGTCGGGAATTTCAATTAAATCTTTTACATTTTCCTGTGGGATTAACACAACTTTTATACCGCCGCGTTGTGCGGCAAGTAACTTTTCCTTCAACCCGCCGATAGGCAGCACTTCGCCGCGCAACGTAATCTCGCCCGTCATCGCCACATCGGCTCTCACCGGTATACCGGTTAACGCAGAGACCATCGCTGTGCAGATACCGGCACCCGCACTGGGGCCATCTTTGGGTGTCGCACCTTCAGGCAAGTGAATATGTATATCGCTTTTTTCGTAGAAAGTATCGACGATGCCCAGACTACGAGCCCTGCTGCGTACTACGCTCAATGCTGCCTGGATCGACTCCTGCATCACCTCGCCCAACTTACCGGTCGTAGTGATCTTTCCTTTCCCTGATAATACTGCAGCTTCTATAGTCAACAATTCACCGCCAACTTCAGTCCAGGCCAAACCGGTAACCTGACCGACCTGATTCACTTTTTCTGCAATACCATAACTGTAATGACGAACACCCAAATATTTATCCAGGTTGCGTGCGTTAATCATTACCTTGCTTGACCGGCTTTTAATCGCCTGTGCTTTAACAACTTTTCTGCAAATCTTTGAAAGCTCTCTATCCAGTCCGCGTACACCGGCTTCTCTGACGTAGTAACGCAGGATGTCGCGTATCGCCGCTTCGGATATATTAATTTCCTCTTCCTTCAGGCCATTATTTTTTAATGCCTTGGGAATCAAATAACGTATCGCAATGTTGACCTTTTCGTCTTCCGTATAGCTTGATACATGGATGATTTCCATACGATCCAATAATGGACCGGGGATATTCATGCTGTTGGCAGTTGCCACAAACATCACATCGGACAGATCGTATTCAACCTCGACATAGTGATCGACAAATGTATGGTTCTGCTCGGGATCGAGTACTTCCAGCAACGCAGATGAAGGGTCGCCACGGAAATCCATGCCCATCTTGTCCACTTCATCCAGCAGGAACAACGGGTTCTTAACGCCGACCTTGGTCATGTTTTGCAAAATTTTGCCCGGCATAGAGCCAATATAGGTACGGCGATGCCCGCGTATTTCGGACTCATCACGCACACCACCCAGTGACATACGCATAAATTTGCGCCCTGTAGCACGTGCTATGGATTGACCCAACGATGTTTTACCAACTCCAGGTGGCCCTACCAGACAAAGAATAGGTGCCTTCATCTTGTCGACACGTTGTTGCACTGCCAGATATTCCACAATGCGCTCTTTAACTTTTTCCAGGCCGTAGTGATCCGCTTCCAACACCGCTTCCGCTGATTTCAGATCATTATTAATCTTGGTTTTTTTCTTCCAGGGCAGACCGACCAGCACATCAATATAGTTACGCACCACCGTCGCTTCAGCCGACATGGGAGACATCAGGCGCAATTTTTTTAATTCATTTTCTGCCTTGATGCGGGCTTCTTTGGGCATGTGTGCAGCCTTGATCTTCTTCTCAAGATCTTCAATGTCCGCACCTTCTTCACCGTCACCCAGTTCTTTCTGAATCGCTTTTACCTGCTCATTCAGGTAATACTCGCGCTGGCTTTTTTCCATCTGGCGTTTGACACGGCCGCGGATACGTTTTTCAACCTGCAAGATATCCAGCTCGGCTTCCAGCAGACCCAGCAGATGTTCCAAGCGCTTGCGTACATCAAAAATCTCCAGCACTTCCTGCTTTTGTTCCAGCTTCAACGGCAGGTGCGCAGCGATCGTATCAGCCAGACGGCCAGCATCATCAATGCCTGCCAAGGAGGTAAGAATTTCAGGCGGAATTTTCTTGTTGAGTTTTACGTACTGGTCAAATTGATTGATCAGCGCGCGGCGCATCGCTTCAACTTCTGCGCCGGCGCCTTCATCTACCGGAATCAACTCAATCTCGGCATCAAAATGCAACTTGTCATCCAGAATGTGCATAACCTTTGCACGTTGCGTACCTTCGACCAATACTTTGACTGTCCCATCGGGCAGTTTCAACATCTGCAAAATATTCGCGATGCTGCCGATGCGATACATATCCTCTATGGAAGGCTCATCCTTGGCCGCAGATTTTTGCGCAACCAAGACGATGCTTTTTCCGGCTTCCATCGCAGACTCAAGCGCCTTGATCGATTTAGCCCGCCCAACAAAGAGCGGTATGACCATATGCGGGAACACCACCACGTCTCGCAATGGCAGCAAGGGATACAGGCCGGGGGTAGTAATATCGAGTTCTTCAGACATGGCAGGGTTCTTTATTAAGTTAATAATTGGAAATAATGTGGGGACTATTCAGACTTATTCAAGCCCCACGTCTAACGTAATAAATACAAACAGTTTTAAAATTTAAATCCAGATCACAAGGTCAGATCAAAATTTTAAGTCTTGCCGTCAAGCTGCTTTTGTTGCATCCGCATACATCACGATAGGCTTAATTTCACCATTCGGACCATTTGCATCCAGTACAACCTTGCTGACATTATCCAGCGAAGGCAAATCAAACATAATGTCGAGCAAGGCGTGTTCAAGAATCGAACGCAAACCACGCGCACCGGCTTTGCGAGCCAATGCTTTTTTGGCGATGGTGTGCAGCACGCCCTCATGAAACTCAAGCTCAACACCTTCCATGGTAAACAGTTTTTGATACTGTTTGGTCAATGCATTTTTAGGCTCGGTCAATATCTGTATCAAGGCAGCTTCATCCAGCTCCTCCAATGTTGCAACCACAGGTAAACGGCCCACAAATTCAGGTATCAAACCGAACTTGATCAAGTCTTCAGGTTCAACTTCCCGTAATACCGCACCGACACCTTTGCGGTCGTCACGGTTGATTACTTTTGCGCCAAATCCAATGCCGGCTTTTTCAGAACGATTACGGATGACCTTATCAAGTCCGTCAAACGCGCCGCCACATATAAACAGGATATTCGTCGTGTCTACCTGTAAAAATTCAGTATTGGGGTGTTTACGTCCACCCTGTGGCGGTATTGATGCCTTGGTGCCTTCAATCAGCTTAAGCAATGCCTGTTGCACACCCTCACCTGAAACGTCACGCGTGATGGATGGGTTATCTGACTTGCGCGAAATCTTGTCTATCTCATCAATATAAATAATGCCGCGCTGTGCTTTCTCAACATCATAGTCACATGCCATTAACAACTTCTGCACGATATTTTCTACGTCTTCACCAACATAGCCCGCCTCTGTCAGCGTGGTCGCATCAGCCATCACAAACGGAACATTCAACAACCTGGCCAAAGTCTGTGCAAGCAATGTTTTGCCGGAGCCTGTAGGTCCTAACAGTAAAATATTGCTCTTGGATAACTCAACGCCGTCGTTGTCATTACTCTTTAAACGTTTGTAATGGTTATATACCGCGACTGAAAGGATTTTTTTCGCCTGCTCCTGGCCGATTACATACTCATCGAGGCTTGCGCGTATTTCATGCGGAACGGGCAAGTCGGATTTATCCAGCTTGCCAACTTCATCAGAACTTTGAGATTCTTCACGGATAATGTCATTACACAGTGCAATGCACTCGTCGCATACAAATACAGACGGACCCGCAATCAGCTTGCGCACTTCATGCTGGTTTTTTCCGCAAAACGAGCAATACAACAACTTGTCACTCTTATTTTTATCCGACGACATTTATGACCTCACTTGTAGCGTTATCGGCAACATATTAAATAATATTTATACGCGTTTTTCCAAAACCTGATCAATCAAACCATACTCGACCGCATCAGCGGCAGTAAGGAAATTATCACGTTCACTATCACGCGAAATTTCTTCTACCGTGCGTCCAGTATGCTCAGACATCAGTTTGTACAAGCGTTCACGCAAACTCAGTATATATTTTGCATGAATCTCGATATCAGACGCCTGCCCCTGAAAACCGCCCAGTGGCTGGTGAATCATGACGGTTGAGTTGGGCAACGCAAAACGCTTGCCTTTGGCTCCCGCCTGCAACAGAAATGCACCCATCGAAGCCGCCATACCGATACAAAGCGTAGACACATTCGGCTTGATAAATTGCATCGTGTCGTAGATAGCCATACCCGAAGAAATGGAACCGCCCGGTGAATTGATATAAAGAGAAATTTCTTTATCCGGATTTTCTGATTCCAGAAACAGCAATTGCGCCACGACCACGTTAGCCACTGCATCATTGATCGGTCCCACCAGAAAAATTACACGCTCTTTCAACAGGCGCGAATAGATATCATAAGCACGCTCTCCCCGACCGCTGGTCTCGATCACCATTGGTATCATGCCCAGGTTTTGCGGCTCTACAGATTGTTGCGGTGTCGTGCTTTGCATCATTTATCATTCCCCATCAGTTCATTAAAATCAACCGCCTTATCCGTTACTTTGGCATGGCTCATCACCCAGCTAACAACGTTGTCTTCCAGGGCCAAATTTTCAACGTCACGCATACGTGAAGGTTCCGCCGCATACCAGCGAACAACCTCTTCCGGCTTCTCATAACCACGTGCATGTTCATTAATCAGCGCCTTGACTTGCTCAGGCTTGGCTTCAAGATTGTGTTGTTTAACCAACTCTTCCAGAATCAGACCCAGCTTGACACGCTTGACTGCACGATCTGCAAACATCGTCGCCGGTAGATTCATGCCCTTGGGAATGTTTACGCCGCGGCCCTGCATATCCTGCAGGGTTTGCTGCATGATGCGCTGAGACTCGCTTTCCACCAATGACTTGGGCGCCTCCAGCTGAGCAATTTTCAGCAATACATCCATGACATTATCTTTATTGCGCACCTTAATGCGACGCTCGGCTTCCAGGTTTAAATTGGATTTGATCTCACTCTTCAACATGGACACATCACCATCAGCAATGCCCAGCCCTTTAACAAAATCAGCGTCAACTTCCGGCAAACGAGGCGCTTCTACCGTATGCATCACAATTGTAAACGTGACTTTTTTACCCGCTACATCCTTACCATGATAGTCATCGGGGAATGTCATCTCGAAGGATTTGGTTTCACCCGCCTTCATGCCAATTATGCCTTTCTCGAAATCAGGCAACATGCGACCCACACCCAACACCAGCGCAAAATCCTTGGCTTCACCACCGTCAAACACGGCGCCATCCAACACACCGCTAAAGTCGATGCGCACCTGATCTTCATTCTGTGCCGCACGGCTTGCAGGTTCAAATACAGCACGTTGTTTGCGCAGCGTCTCGATCGTACTGTCAATGTTTGAGTCATTGATGGTAAATGTAATGCGTTCTATTGATTCCGTACCGATATCACCCAGCACGACATCAGGATACACTTCGAATGTCGCGCTGTACTCAATCAGCGGCGCGCTCATATCCTTGGTTATGATTTCAAAGTTTGGATAGCTGGCAACCTTCAGTTTGTTTGCCTGTGCAGCCTCGGCGAAAGAACGCTGCAACTCATCACCCAATACTTCGTGATGCGCTTGCGTACCATATTGCTGTTCCAAAATTTTAAAAGGCACTTTACCCGGACGGAAACCGGGGACTTTCGCCGTGCGCCCAATACGTTTAATACGAGCAGCCACCTCGCCCAATAACTGTTGCTGTGGAATGGAGGCATTTATGCGGCGCTCCAGGGCACTCAGGGTTTCAACACTCGTCATACAAACTTTCCTTGAAAATATTAGATAAATGAATCGCTAAAGGGACTTTTTCCCTTTGCGGAACGCCTCAATAATACATGAATCAGGGGGTAAAAACATCCACAACGGACAAGTCCCAGTCCCTGCAAGCATTGCGGATATTCACTTCAGGCGTTAATCTGCAAGAAATACCTCTTAAATCAAGTTTAATTGACCCAACACTTATTTAATACGAGTATTTGAGATACCAAAACAGAGTAAATCAGGCTTTTAGCATTAAAATATAACTGTAACAATCATTAAGTAATATTGTGCTGCTCTTTTGAATTACAACCCACAGCAAGCAATTAGTTACAAACAACAGTAAATACAACTAACTATGCAAAAACTTAGCAACTCTCCAGCCTGGCTCGCCTTGAAAGCGCATCAACAAACTATTGCGGACACGCATATGCGCGATTTATTCGAATCCGACCCCAAACGCTTTGAGAAGTTCTCCCTCGTTTTCAACGACATTCTGTTTGATTATTCCAAACATCGCATCACCGACGAAACGCTACGATTGCTGCTGAAACTGGCCGAAGAAAGGGATGTAAAAGGCTGGATGAATAAAATGTTCCAGGGTGAAGCTATCAACACCACAGAGAAGCGGTCCGTACTCCACATCGCACTGCGTAACCGGAGCAACCGCCCGATCCTGGTAGAAGATAAAAACGTCATGCCTGAAGTCAATGAAGTCCTTGGGCGCATGAAAAAATTTGCAAACGATGTGCGCAATGGCGAGTGGAAAGGCTTTAGTGGCAAACCTATCACTGACGTGGTCAATATCGGCATTGGTGGCTCTGATCTTGGGCCTGCGATGGTGACAGAGGCGCTACTGGATTATCAACGGCCCAATATCAACTTCCACTTCGTTTCCAACATCGACAGCACACAAATGTTTGAAACGAATCGTCACTTGAATCCCGAGACGACGCTATTTATTATCGCTTCCAAAACCTTTACCACACAGGAAACCATGACTAATGCCCGCACGGCGCGTGAATGGTTTATGAACATCGCAAAAGATGAGAGCGCAATTCCCCGGCACTTTGTTGCGATCTCAACCAACACCGAAGAAGTGATTAAATTTGGCATAAGCCCGGAGCTTATGTTCGAATTCTGGGATTGGGTTGGCGGTCGATATTCATTATGGTCTGCCATCGGACTATCAATTGTCATTGCTGCAGGCATGAGCCGCTTTGAAGAGTTGTTGCAGGGTGCGCATGAAATGGATGAGCATTTTCTCCATGCGCCACTTGAGAGAAATTTACCCGTGATCATGGGCATGATAGGCATCTGGTACAACAATTTTTTTGATGCTGATACACATGCCATTATTCCCTACGATCAATACCTGCGTAGATTACCCGCCTATATTCGGCAACTGGATATGGAAAGTAACGGCAAACGCGTAGATCGCGAGGGCAATCCAGTCGATTACGCGACCGGCCCCATCATCTGGGGTGAGCTTGGCTCCAATGGTCAGCATGCCTTCTTCCAGTTAATTCATCAAAGCGAGCGGTTGATACCTGCCGATTACATCGCGATGATAGAAAACAAACACCCTATCGGTGAACATCAAACCATCCTGCTGGCAAACTTCTTTGCCCAAACCGAAGCATTGATGCGCGGTAAAAATGCACAGGAAGTAACTGCGGAATTGAAAGCAGAAGGTCTTGACGAAGAGCAGATTAAACAATTACTGCCGCACAAAATCTTCCCCGGCAACAAGCCCAGCAATTCGATTGTGTTGCAAAAGCTGGATCCCAAAACGCTGGGTTCCCTGATTGCCTTTTACGAACACAAGGTTTTTGTGCAGGGCATAATCTGGAATATCAACTCCTTCGACCAATGGGGCGTTGAGCTGGGTAAGCAACTGGCCAAAGCAATACAACCTGAATTGGCAGGCGCAGAGCCTGTTAATAGCCATGATTGCTCTACCAATAGCCTCATCAACTATTTCAAGACTCATAGACAGCCGCGTACGTAAAAGATACTGTCAGCGGGGTTCAACTTTCCTCAATCTGTCACTATCCTTTCCGATTTTTCCTCCAGTGCGCCGGCACTGGCAGAAAGTCGGCCTAAAGAAAAATTACTGCTGCAATTAAGCTTGGCAATGCGGATGTTGAGAACTCTGCGTTCACAGTGGATGCGTGAACCTTAAGCATGTTCCCGGTTGTATTCCGCTTTAACATCTCGCTCAGAAAAAAACATTTTGACAAGAAGGTTGGTTACTGCAGACAACCGGCCTCTTGTTAAATCAAATTTAAAAATGTCAAAATCATACATATCGTCACCTTTGAATTGTCGGCACAAAGACTGCACGCGTATGTTGTCATTTTTATGCTACATAATTATTACAATACAACCTTCATCTAGTTATTTTCACTTTACGTATCAATCACACTGTCACGCTGCATTACTTCATTTTTGACGCAAAATGTTGTTTGAATTTAGCCAGCTTTGGCGCCACAACGAACTGGCAATACCCCTGGCCTGGATGATTGGCATAGTAGTGCTGGTGATAGTCCTCTGCCGGATAGAAAGTTGACGCGGAGACCAGCTCCGTCACCAGTGGATCAGGAAAAACATGCTGCTTCCTGAGCTCCAGCATGAGCTCGGCCGCTTCTGCGCGCTGGTCTTCATTGTGAAAGTAAATCGCCGACCGATACTGCGTACCCTTGTCATTACCCTGCCGGTTTAACGTAGTGGGATCATGGATCGTAAAAAATACCGAGAGCAGCTCACCGTATGTCACTTGTGCCGGATTGTAGGTAATTTGCACCGCTTCAGCATGACCTGTATTGCCACCGCATACCGCCTCGTAAGAGGGGTTCGGTTTTTCGCCGGCAATATAACCTGACACTACTTTTTCCACTCCGCGCATCTGTTCGTACACTGCTTCCAGACACCAGAAACAACCGCCTGCCAATGTTGCTGTCTGCTTATCGCTCATCACATCACCCTCTAAGTAACCTTATGGCTTAACTGAAACCAGCACCGGATTAAATGCCTTTGACATCAGCATGACTCTGTCTCCCTGCCGCAAATTCTTGGCTTCATCAGATGTTGCTATAACCCGCACGACCTGATTTCCCACCAACAGCGTTACGGCAAACACCACATCGGCCGTTTCAATTTCCAACACCTCGCCCGCGAAACTAAATTTACCTGCCGAACCGTTAGTTTTATCAGCCTGGCCCGCCTTAAATACATCGGCAGGTGATCCCTGTTTGGATATGCGCCCCTGCTCTATGACCAAGACCCGTTGCGATAGTTTATAAACTTCACTGATGTCATGGCTCACCATTACCGTCGTTAATCCGA
>JANXWX010000036.1 GCA_025350915.1 Nitrosomonadales bacterium | reverse complement strand
TAAATTTTTTTAAGATTATGCAGCGACTTTTGCTTTCGTCTTGCTGCCGGCTTTTGCCGCAAGCTCGCCCAATGCGCGCTTGTATTCCAGCGGGAACACTTTCACAAACTTGCCACGGCTATTATTCCAGTCGTCCAGCAACTGCCGCGCGCGCTGACTGCCGGTGTATTCAAAGTGACGTTCGATCAGCTTTTTCAGAATCACCTCATCACTTTCAGCTTTGCCACCGCGCAATACACTGTGCCAGATGCCGCGATCTGTTTTGCTTTCCTGCTCGGCGGTACTCAGCACAGGCTCAAGCGTTACCATCGCCATATTGCACTTCTTCTCAAAGTCGCCATCGGCATCGTAAACATAAGCTACACCACCTGACATACCGGCAGCGAAGTTGCGCCCGGTGGAACCCAGCACCACCACGGTACCGCCCGTCATGTATTCACAGCCGTGATCACCGCTGCCCTCAACGACTGTCGCAGCACCCGAGTTGCGCACCGCAAAACGCTCGCCGGCTACGCCATTAAAGTAAGCCTCGCCTGAAATCGCTCCATACAGCACAGTATTGCCGATGATGATATTTTCCAGTGGATTGCCGCGAAATTCCTTGGTCGGACGCACGATAATTCGACCACCCGACAAACCCTTGCCTACGTAGTCATTACCTTCACCCACCAGATCCAGCGTAATCCCGTGGGCAAGGAATGCGCCCGCAGATTGACCTGCCGTTCCCTGCAACTCGATATGGATAGTGTCATCCGGCAAGCCTGCATGACCATATTTTTTTGCCACCATGCCGGACAACATCGCACCAACGGTACGATTTACGTTTCGAATTGGTGATACAAATGAAACTTTAGAACCTTTATCCAACGCAGCCCTGGCTTGTGCGATGAGTTTGTTGTCCAGCGCTTTTTCGAGACCATGCTCCTGACTGTCTACATGGCGCACCGGCATTTCGGCTGCATGCTTTGGCTGGTAGAAGATCTTGCTGAAATCGAGGCCCTTGGCTTTCCAGTGTGTAATCGCTCTGGCCTTGTCGAGCAGATCTGCACGGCCTATCAATTCATCATAGGTGCGGACCCCCAACTGTGCCATGATCTGGCGTGCCTCTTCGGCAACGAAGAAGAAATAATTCACCACATATTCCGGCTTGCCGGAAAACTTCGCGCGCAATGCAGGGTCCTGAGTGGCGATACCAACCGAGCAGGTATTCAGGTGACACTTGCGCAACATGATGCAGCCCTCAACCACTAGCGGTGCAGTCGCAAAACCAACTTCATCCGCACCCAGCATCGCTGCGATGACCACATCGCGACCGGTCTTCATCTGGCCGTCTGCCTGCACGCGTATACGGCTGCGCAAACCGTTCAGCACCAGTGTTTGTTGCGTCTCGGACAAGCCCAATTCCCACGGTCCACCGGCATGCTTCACTGACGACAGGGGAGAAGCTCCGGTACCGCCATCATGACCACTGATCACCAGATGGTCAGCCTTGGCTTTGGTCACACCTGCCGCAACGGTACCCACGCCCACTTCAGCAACCAGCTTGACCGATATGGACGCCTGCGGATTGACGTTTTTCAGGTCGTGTATCAGCTGTGCCAGATCTTCAATCGAGTAAATATCGTGATGCGGCGGTGGCGAAATCAGCCCCACGCCGGGCACCGAGAAACGCAACTGCGCGATGTACTCGGATACCTTGCCACCTGGCAACTGGCCGCCTTCACCAGGCTTTGCGCCCTGCGCCATCTTGATTTGTATCTGCTCAGCCGAGGATAAATATTCAGCCGTTACGCCGAATCGACCAGCCGCAACCTGCTTGATTTTGGAACGCAACGAGTCACCTGCCTGCAGGGGAATATCCACCGCAATCACGCCGGCACCGATCACCGAGGCCATCGTTGCGCCCTTCTTGATCTTGTTGCCCCTCATCTCCTCAACATAACGCTTGGGATCTTCGCCGCCTTCACCTGTGTTGGATTTACCACCAATGCGGTTCATCGCAATCGCCAGTGTGGCATGCGCCTCCGTACCGATTGAACCCAGCGACATCGCGCCGGTTGCAAAACGCTTGACGATTTCTTTCGCCGGCTCAACTTCAGACAAAGGTATTGATTTTGACGGATCAATCTTGAACTCGAACAAACCGCGCAAAGTCATATGACGCTTGCTTTGATCGTTGATGATCTCAGCATATTCTTTAAAAGATTTGTAATCATTGGCGCGAGTCGCATGCTGCAATTTCGCTATCGCATCCGGTGTCCACATATGCTCTTCGCCACGCACACGGTAAGCATATTCGCCGCCCGCATCAAGTGCGTTTGCCAGTACCGGGTCATTGCCAAATGCCTCGGTGTGCCTGAGCAGCGCTTCCTGTGCAATTTCAAATACACCGATACCACCCACATTGGATGCGGTACCAGTAAAGTATTTTTCCACGGTGGCAGAATTTAAACCGATGATTTCAAAAATCTGCGCGCCGCAATAAGACATGTAAGTAGAAATGCCCATCTTGGACATGACCTTGAGCAAGCCTTTGCCGATCGCCTTGGTGTAGTTGTAAATTGCCGTTTCCGGTGACAAATCACCCGGCAAACCTTTGCTCATCTCCGCAAGAGTTTCCATCGCCAGATAAGGATGCACTGCCTCTGCACCATATCCGGCCAGTAATGCAAAGTGATGTGTTTCACGCGCTGAGCCGGTTTCAACGACCAAACCGGTTGAGGCGCGCAAGCCTTTACGCACCAGATGCTGATGGATAGCGGAGGTGGACAGCAGCGCAGGAATAGCCAGGTTTTCGGCATCCATCTTGCGATCCGAGATGATCAGTATGTTATGGCCCGACTCAACCGCATCCACCGCTTCCGCACACAGAGATGCCAGATGCGCTTCAACACCCTCCTTGCCCCACGACACCGGATAACAAATATCGATCTGGTAAGACTTGAACGCATTACCGGTCAGCTCGCCGATCCGGTAAAGGCTGGCCATATCGTTGATACTCAATACCGGCTGCGACACTTCCAGGCGCATCGGCGGATTGATATTGTTTGTATCCAGCAGATTCGGACGCGGGCCAATGAAGGAGACCAGGGACATTACCATCGCTTCGCGGATTGGATCAATCGGCGGATTGGTCACCTGGGCAAACAGTTGTTTGAAGTAGTTATACAGTGGCTTGATTTTGTCGCTCATCACCGCCAGTGGTGAATCATTACCCATCGCGCCGGTCGCTTCTTCGCCGTTTATCGCCATAGGTGACATCAGGAATTTAATATCTTCCTGGGTATAGCCAAAAGCCTGTTGACGATCGAGCAATGACGCCGATGACTTGGGCACCGGCTTCATATCTTTTATTTTTACTTCATCCAGCTTGATACGAACCGACTTAATCCAGTCTTTGTACGGCTTGGCATTGGCGTAGGTATCCTTGATTTCCTTGTCGTCAATGATGCGGCCCGCTTCAAGGTCGATCAGGAACATTTTGCCCGGCTGCAAGCGCCATTTCTTGACAATTTTAGAATCGGGTATCGGCAACACGCCTGATTCCGATGCCATCACGACGAAATCATCATCGGTAATGATATAGCGAGAAGGGCGCAAGCCATTGCGATCCAGCGTACCGCCAATATGGCGTCCATCGGTAAATGCCATTGCTGCGGGTCCGTCCCACGGCTCCATCATCGCGGCGTGATACTCATAGAACGCGCGGCGATTCTCGTCCATCATCGTGTGGTTTTCCCATGCCTCGGGAATCATCATCATCATCGCCTGCGCAATGGGATAACCCGCCATCACCAGCAATTCCAGCGCATTATCGAAACACGCCGTATCGGATTGGCCTTCATAAATCAGCGGGAACAGTTTTTGCAAGTCGTCGCCAAGTAAGGCAGACTTCATCACGCCTTCACGAGCACGCATCCAGTTGAAGTTGCCCTTCACCGTATTGATTTCGCCGTTATGCGCAACCAGACGATAGGGGTGGGCCAATGGCCACTCCGGGAAGGTATTGGTGGAGAAGCGCTGATGCACCAGCGCCAAGGCGGATACGCAACGCGTGTCCTGCAGATCCTTGTAATAAAGACCAACCTGATCAGCCAGCAACAGCCCCTTGTACACCACGGTACGTGCTGAGAGTGATGGCACAAAAAATTCTTTTCCGTGGATCAGATTCAATGCCTGTATCGCATGGCCGGACACTTTGCGTATGACGAATAATTTGCGCTCGAGCGCATCGGTAACTTTGATATCACGACCCCGGCCGATAAAGATCTGGCGGATAACCGGCTCGGTTGCCCGCACGGTAGGCGACATCGGCATTTCACTATCCACGGCCACATCGCGCCAGCCAAGAATAATCTGGTTTTCATCGCGTACTGCACGTTCAATTTCCTGTTCGCAGGCGATGCGCGAAGCATTTTCCTTGGGCAAAAAGATCATACCTACGCCGTATTCGCCTGCGGGCGGCAAAGTGACACCCTGCTTGGCCATCTCTTCGCGATAAAACTGGTCGGGGATCTGAATCAGAATACCGGCACCGTCGCCCATCAGCTTGTCCGCACCCACCGCACCGCGATGGTCAATATTCTTCAGAATCTGCAAACCTTGCTCGATGATCTGGTGACTTTTTTTACCTTTAATATGCGCAACGAAGCCAATGCCGCAGGCATCATGTTCATTTGCCGGGTCGTAAAAACCCTGTTTCTCTGGCGTTCCTGGCTTCACGGAAGTCAAAGAGCTATGCTGTTCAGGTAAGGAAAGATGCTTCACTTGGTTCCCCAATATATATCGTTTACAGCCAAAAAATTAGCGCCCCCCC
>JANXWX010000032.1 GCA_025350915.1 Nitrosomonadales bacterium | reverse complement strand
CAGGTTGGTGTATACCAAAGCCTTGGACATAGTTCACGCCCAACGCTTGCAACATGTCAACGACTGTCTGGTTTTTGACATATTCGGCGATCGTTTTAATCCCCATCTCCTGCGCAATCTGGTTAATAGCCTCGACCATGCACAAATCGATTTTATTATTATCGATGTTCTGCACCAGGGAGCCGTCTATTTTAAGGAAATCCACCGGTAGTGATCTGAGGTATGAGAAAGAGGACATGCCCTTGCCAAAATCATCGAGCGCAAAACGGAATCCTTGCGCCCGCAGTGCCTTGATCAGGTATGAGGCTTTTTCAAGATCATTGACTGCGACAGTTTCGGTTATTTCAAAACAGACCGCCTGCGGTGGTAACTGATGCAATGCGACCTGGTCCCGCAGAAACTCGGGAAAGTAATCGTCATTCAGGCTTGAACCCGAGATATTGATGCAGCACAAAGACATGGGTGTATTGGCGTTTTCAGCTTTCAGGCTAAAGGCTTTACGCCATAGTTTCGCGTTGCGGGCAAATACTGTGCGGATAACCCACCGGTCTATCAGGGGCATCAGATTAAATTTTTCTGCCGCAGGAATAAATTCTCCGGGCGTGACAAACCCACCGTTCTCATCCAGCATACGAATTAAAATCTCGTGATGCTCATCGGATTCACGCCCATTTTCAATTTGCTGAATATTCTGGTAAAAAAGTTGAAAGCGTTCATTCTCAAAGGCGTGTGAAATGCGCGATATCCATTCGGACTCATGTTGACGGTATGCGTTGTTGCCATTGGTAGCATAGGCATGTATACGGTTGTGCCCCATGTTTCGCGCATAGTGACAGGCCGAGTCCGCTTCACACAACAACGAAAGTCTGCTGTTGTTGGTATCGGGTCGCAAAGCGGTAAAACCGATGCTTACCCCAATATCAAACTTATTATTGTTATATTCAAATTTATAGCTCGTGATTGCATCGCGGATTTCACATGCTTTTGCATAGGCAGTATCCATATTGCAACCCATGCACAACAGGGCAAATTTCTTGCCGCCCATACGTGCGACAACATCCTGTTTTCGCTGTATATGCCGGATGAGTTCTGCAACCCCGCATAAAACTTCATCACCCGCAGTCAAGCCGCACATGTCGTTTATGATGCCAAAATGCTCCAGCTCGACCATCAGTAAAACATGCTCAGTTCCGGGAGTCGGCATGATCACATCCTGCAACGTCCGCATGAATTCATTTCTGTTCAGCAAACCGGTTAATTCATCCTGATTAGTTTTGCAGACCAGGCGCTCAACTTCTTGCTTGTGACCAGCTATATCGCGCGCAATGCCCAATAATTGCCCGTTTGGCGAGCGCTGCAGGGAAATTTCCAGCCATTTAGCCGCGTGTTGCTCCGAATGATGCAGTACACACTCAAACTTGCAGGGTGTTCCTTCAAATGCAATCTGGCTATTTTGAATAAATAAGACCTTACTTTCGCCAAAATCAATAAAATCAATCAGATTAAGGTGTTGCGCTTCACCATCCTGATTCCCAATCCATTTCTGCATCGTTTTATTCGCGTAAACCAGCTCCATACATTCATTGAGCAAAAAAACGCCATCGTGCGAATGGGCAAAATATGCCGATAGGTTATTCTCTGACAATAAATGGGAAATTCCTTTTCCCTCCATTATTTACAGCCTTCTCTTATAGTTGTTTGTCATGATCATATAACACTTCAGGACTCTTAAACACCCCTTCCACCTTTATTTATGCTGGTATGCGCACTCGCCGGGTTCAATCACTGAGTTATTGCAGCCAAGGGGCGCAATGCAATAGTTGATCACGCTTTATCTTTAAGAAATATTTCCAGCAGATCATTTAAAAATCTTCTGCCCAATTCGGTCGGCGCGATATGTTGCAAATCTCGGTGCAATAACCCGCGCTCTTCAGCCTGCTCCAGCTCTTTTCGTATCAGCAATAGCGGCAGGCTAGTACGCTCTGTGAATAACTCCGTAGAAAATCCCTCATTCAAGCGCAGCGCATTCATCATAAATTCAAAGCACAGGTCATTGCGATCAAGTATTTGTTCTGTTTGTACCGGCCTGCCTTGCGCGACCTGATCAATATAAGCCTGCGGCTGTTTATAACGCGCCTGTCTGATGACACTGTCGTGCGAGCTAATCTTGCTGTGCGCACCGGCCCCTATGCCAATATAGTCTCCAAACTGCCAGTAATTGACATTGTGTCGCGACTGTTTTTTGGGTTGCGCGAAGGCGGATGTTTCGTAATGCTGGTAGCCATGTTCGGCCAGCAAGGTTTCGATGTGCTGTTGCATTTCAGCGCTGGCGTCATCATCCGGCAACGAGGGTGGATAACGGTGGAACAGCGTATTGGGCTCCAGCGTCAAGTGGTAACAGGACAAATGCTGGGGAGAAAACTCAAGCGCAGTGCGTACATCCTGTTCAGCCTGATCCAGTGTTTGTTGCGGGAGCGCATACATCAGGTCGAGATTGATATTATCAAAGTGCTCCCTGGCGATTTCCACCGCGTGCCTAGCTTCAGCTGAATTATGGATGCGTCCCAGCGCTTTTAAATGCGACTCGTTGAAACTCTGTATGCCCAGAGACAATCGATTAACCCCCGCCTCACGGAAGCCTTTAAATTTCCCGGATTCGACCGTACCCGGATTCGCTTCCAGGGTTATTTCCGCGTTCACATCCAGCGGCAGCAACATGCGCACATTGCCGAGAATTTTTTCAATTGCCTGTGCTGAAAACAGGCTGGGTGTGCCGCCTCCGATAAATACGCTGTATACCTTACGCCCCCAGATGAGTGGCAAGGACATTTCGAGATCGCGTATCAGCGCATCAACATAAGCGGCTTCCGGTACCTCACCACGCGCTTCGTGCGAATTAAAATCGCAATAAGGGCATTTGCGTACACACCAGGGGATATGGATATAGAGTGACAGCGGTGGAAGCGCCTTGAAATTGACGGGGTGATTTTTCAGGCCGACAGCCTGCAAGGTGTGCATACTCATTCGAGTTTTAATTTCTGCAGCAGAATTTTGAGTGCCAGCGCACGATGGCTGATTTGGGCTTTTTCTTCAGCCTTCAGCTCCGCGCTCATTTTATTAAACTGCGGCAACCAGAATAAGGGGTCATATCCGAACCCGCCTTCACCCCGTTCCGCCAGTGCAATTTCACCATGCCATTCACCTTCGGCTATCACGGGTTGCGGATCTTCGGAATGATGTACCAGCACCAGCACACAGTAGTAATGTGCGCGTCGATCTGCCACACCCTGCATGGCTTGTAGCAGCTTTTCATTGTTGCGTGTATCTGATTTCGGATCAGCTCCGGCATAGCGTGCAGAATAGACGCCGGGCGCCCCGCCAAGCGCATGGACGCATATGCCCGAATCGTCTGCCAGGGCAGGCAAGCCGCTGGCTTTACTGACATGGCGTGCTTTGGCCAGCGCATTTTCGATAAAAGTACAATGCGGCTCTTCAGCCTCGGAAATACCCAATTGTTCCTGTGTCAGTACTTCAATGCCAAGCGGGGCCAGCATGGCTTGAAATTCGCGCAATTTTCCCGGGTTATTGGAGGCAATAACAAGTTTTTTCATCTTCTCTGACCCTTAATCTTAAGTGACTGAACTAGTCGAATACACAAGCGGCTCTTCGTGGCATTTTTTAAAAATACTGGCGTCGTGGCAGATGAGTCTGATTGATTTTTTTTGATGAATATCTCTGGCAGAAACGTATGACAGGCAAAACAATTTTCAATGATAGTCGCACTAACCTGAACGAATAGTATTCTTGACAATCCGGGCCTAACCGATTACCTCACAAACCATATCATCAACCTCATGCGCTTTCTCTGACATCCCCCAACGCGCAACAACGGCAGTCGTGTTATCCGCATGCAAACCTTCCCGATATAAAGAAACACCCATCAAATTTTCCATTGCTTCCGGCAGGGGTTTGACAGCCAGTTCGGCGCATATCTCATCAGGCGTCAACGGCCCCCACAGTCCATCACTGCACAGCAGCAATACATCGCCCTGCTGCAACTCTTTTTGCGGCCCCGATTCAACAAAAAACAAATCGCCCTCCCCCCCAAGACAATTGGTGATCCGATGACGATCCGGATGTGTTTTCTTTTGCTCTTCGGTTATAAAGCCCATATCAGCCCACTGCTGCACGACTGAGTGATCGTGGGTTACTTTTTCAACATTCTTGTCGCGCAACAAATACACTCTGGAGTCTCCCGCATGCGCCCAGCTTGCAATACCGTCCTGTATGATTGCCGCCACACAGGTTGTGCCTGGACTGCCCAGCAATTTTTGATCCTGGGCGAACTGAATAATATTTGCGTGCGCTTTGTACATCACCCTGCTTAGAAATTCCTCGGGGTTATTTATATTGGGCGTCGCTTCATCGGAAAAGGCCTGGAGATAAGTCTTGATCGTAATTTGTGCGGCCAATTCACCATGTGAATGCCCGCCCATACCGTCAGCCAGCACCATCAAAAGCGCCTTTGAGGTATAGGCATAGGCTACGCAATCCTGATTATATTTGCGTCCCCCCTGATGGCTGGACTGATAAATGGAAAAATTCATTGTTTACGGTTGAATTCTTGAAGCCTCTGGATAAGTCCGACTGAAGAGAATTTTGGTATAGGCGTAATCGTAATATAATGTGCGTCATTCATGTTAATTTAATTTTGCCTCAAATGCCGACACACTGGAATATACGATGATCCGCAGCATGACAGGTTTTTCGGTGGTCACTGCTGAGCTTGATTCGGGTTCACTTTCAGTTGAAATACGCTCGGTCAATCAACGTTACTTTGATTTCCAGCTGCGTTCCCCGGATGAATTACGACATTTGGAACCCGCACTGCGCGAAGCAATCTCCGCGCAAATCACTCGGGGTAAAGTTGAGTGCCGCATTAATTTTGCTATACGCTCAATAGCAGATGAGCCAGTACGACTGAATCTACCCCTGTTGCGTCAGCTTAGTCAATGGCAGTCTCAGATTCGTGATATTTTTCCCGCTGCAACAGAACTAAGTGTTGCCGATATTCTGGGCTGGAACGGTATAGTTGAAAGCAACCGACCGATTTCCACCGGACTTAACAGCTCAATTATGCAGGCGCTGCAACAGGCCTTGTCGGAATTTAACGACTCGCGCTTACGTGAAGGCGACAAGCTTAAAGCATTTATTTTGCAGCGTGCTGCCCGGATAAATGCCTTGCGTGTAGAAGTTTCACCACGTATACCTGCCGCAGTCAAGGCATACGAAAACAAATTAAGGCAGCGCATGCTGGAGGCGCTGGGTGATAATGACGATGAACGTATACGACAGGAAATAGCACTGTTTGCCAGCAAGATTGATGTTGATGAGGAACTCTCGCGGCTACAGACACATCTTATTGAGACAGAAAGAGTACTTGAAAAAGGTGGAAGTGCGGGTAAACGACTGGACTTTTTAATGCAGGAACTACATCGTGAGGCCAATACACTAGGATCAAAATCAGCGGATACAGCAGTGTCTCATGCTTCGCTGGAAATGAAACTGCTGATAGAGCAAATGCGCGAGCAAATACAAAATCTGGAGTAAAAAAATGAGTGGAAATTTATTTGTGGTAAGTGCTCCTTCCGGGGCAGGAAAAACCAGCTTGGTCAATGCATTGTTGCAAATCAACAAACGTATTGATTTGTCTGTATCCTATACTTCAAGAGCAGCGCGCCCCGGTGAAGTAAATGGCAAAGATTATCATTTTGTCACTCGCGAGGCTTTTCTGGCGATGGCAAAACATGGCGACTTTGTTGAAAGTGCCGAAGTTTACGGAAACTTATACGGCACCTCACAATCCTGGATCAGCAAGGAAATGCATGATGGTCGTGATATTTTGCTTGAAATAGACTGGCAGGGTGCCAACCAAGTCAGGCAAAAATTCCCCGACTGTATTTCTATTTTTATTTTGCCCCCCTCCCTGCAGGCGCTGGAAACACGTTTAACGGGGCGCAAACAGGATAGTGCTGAAATTATTGCAAAACGCTTGCAGGCCGCACAAGACGACATCGCCCACGTGGCCGAGTTCGACTATGTTATTATTAACGACATTCTGGATGAAGCGCTGCAACAGCTCAATTCCATAGTAATTGCCACGGGTCTTCGTCGTGACAGACAACTTGCACGTCAGGCAAACTTAATCAACCAATTGCAAAAACAGGAGTAAAAATCATGGCACGTATTACCGTTGAAGATTGTATGCAATATATTCCTAACCGCTTTGAATTAACCTTGGCTGCCGCTTATCGTGCTCGCCAACTGGCCAATGGTGCCGGTTATATGGTGGCTGAAAGCAACGACAAACCGACAGTTATCGCCTTGCGTGAAATCAGTGAAGGTAAAATCGGGCTGGAAATATTGAACCGCGGCATGGCTTAATGCACCTTAACGACACATGCCTGATGTTGAAGACCTTCTACAGGAAGTTTCAAATTACCTGAAACCGGAGGATGTTGAAAACATCCAGCGTGCTGTCGAGCTAAGCAAATCTGCCCATCAGGGCCAACTTCGTCAGTCAGGCGAAGCATATGTTACACATCCCATCGCCGTAGCGCGAATACTCACCTCTTTACACCTCGATGCTCAAGCCATCATCGCTGCTTTGTTGCATGACGTCGTCGAAGATACCGATATTACGATTGAAACGATTTCAAGCGGATTTGGCAAACCCGTCGCTGATGTTGTAGAAGGCCTCAGCAAGCTGGACAAGTTGCAGTTTGAAACTGTGGCCGATGCCCAGGCCGAGAATTTCCGCAAGATGCTGATGGCAATGGCACGCGATGTCAGGGTGATATTGATCAAGCTGGCAGACCGACTGCACAATATGCGCACACTGGGCGCGGTATCGAAGGAAAAAAGTGCCCGCATTGCACGTGAAACGATGGAGATATACGCACCCATCGCCAATAGGCTAGGCCTGAACGATATCTTTCACGAGCTGCAGGACATCAGTTTTAAATATCTGCATCCAAACCGTTATACCGTTCTTGATAAGGCACTTAAATCTGCGCGCGGTAATCGTCGCGAGGTTGTCGTAAAGATTCAGGATGCGATACGCCAACGCCTGAGTGAAAACCATATACAGGCCGAAGTAAAAGGCCGCGAAAAGCATCTCTATGGCATTTACCAAAAAATGCAGGCCAAGTCCCTGGCATTCTCTCAAGTGCTGGATATTTATGGCTTCCGCGTACTGGTTGAAGATGTAAATGCCTGCTATATCGCACTTGGCTTGTTGCACGGTTTATACAAGCCCATTCCGGGAAAGTTCAAGGATTACATCGCGATCCCCAAAGCCAATGGCTACCAGTCGCTGCACACTACTTTGTTCGGACCCTACGGCACGCCGATCGAAGTTCAGATACGCACGGTAGAGATGGGACGAATTGCAGATGCAGGTGTGGCATCGCACTGGTTGTATAAAACCAATGAAACACCCATCAACGATCTTCAGGTTAAAACGCACCAATGGTTGCAGGGTTTGTTGGAAAGCCTCAGCCAGAGCGGAGATTCGGTGGAATTTCTTGAGCACCTGAAGATTGATCTCTTTCCTGACGAAGTCTATGTGTTTACACCCCAAGGCAAGATTCTCGCCTTACCTCGCGGTGCGACAGCTGTGGATTTTGCCTATAGTGTGCATACCGACATCGGTAACAGTTGCGTGGCGACCAAAGTCAATTTTGAATTGGTGCCGCTGCGCACCGAATTGAATAATGGCGACCGCGTGGAGATTATCACCGCATCTCACGCTTATCCCAACCCTGCCTGGCTGGGATTTGTGGTGACCAGCAAGGCGCGCGGACAAATTCGGCACACACTTAAGACCATGCATCTGGACGAATCTGCCGCACTCGGCGAACGGCTGCTGAGTCAGGCTCTGAATTCGCTGGGTTTAAAGATGTCGGATATCGACGAAGCGAGCTGGGAAAAACTCATCAAGGAATCAAGCGCAAAATCCCGCCAGGAGGTTTATACCGACATCGGCCTTGGACGCAGCCTAAATACGGTAATAGCTCGCAAACTCGCAAGAGTTACAGAAGACGCCTCTATGCAGGCAGCTGCCTCCAAAGGCGTTATTACCATCCTCGGCACGGAAGGAATGGCCGTTCAATTTGGCAAGTGTTGCATGCCGATACCAGGAGACCCGATCATCGGCGTCATCAAAAGCGGCCAGGGTTTGATCATCCACAACCACGATTGCCAGGTTCTACGCAAAGGGCGCGGCACGTCTGACGACTGGCTGGACGTCGCATGGGACAAAAACATCAACAAACTTTTCGATGTCAGCATCAAACTCATCGTTGCCAACCAGCGCGGGGTGTTGGCAAAAGTCGCTACGGCCATAGCCGAAGCTGATTCAAATATTGAAAACGTTCACTTCAGCAGCGAGGGCGACTATAACGCGCTGTACTTCACTTTGCAGGTTAACCATCGCCTGCATCTGGCCAATGTGATGCGTAATCTGCGGCTGATACCCGAAGTCATACGTATCACCCGCATCAAAAACAGCCAGCATTCAGGGCAAATCAAACAGCAGTAACTCCGCATCCAGCGCGTTAGCAAGATTGATATCCGTCTCATCACTCAACATCAATGCATCACCCGCTGATAATTTAATACTATTTACTGTAACTACCCCTCTTGCGACATGAAGGTAGGCACGTCTCCCCTCTTTCAGTCGATATGTTAATTGGGCATTGCCATCAAGCAGTGTCGCAAAAACTTTCGCGTCCTGATGCAGTAACAATGAGCCTTCTGACGCCTCTGGTGAAACCAGCAGGCGCCAGCGACCGCGTTTCTCTTCCGCTGAAAAGTGCTTTTGTTGATAGCCCGGCCTAATCCCCAGTTGATTTGGCATGATCCATATTTGCAGAAAGTGCGCAGCCTCAACTGCTGAAGGGTTGAACTCGCTATGCTGAACGCCGGTTCCGGCACTCATCAACTGCACCTCGCCATAGGTCATCACCCGGCCGTTTCCCATGCTGTCTTTATGCTGCAGTGCGCCGCTCAGCACATAGCTGAGTATTTCCATATCCCGATGCCCGTGCGTAGGAAAGCCCTGGCCCGCATCGACGTTGTCTTCATTAATCACGCGCAGGCTGGAAAATTGCATATGAGCGGGATCGTGATAATCCGCAAAAGAAAAACTATGCCAGCTTTTTAGCCAGCCATGATCCGCACGGCCTCTGTTTTCTGCTTTTCGCAAGGTAATCATTCAATCCTCCGTTCTTAATGTGCCACCATAATATTGAAGCATGGACAACATCGCGGCCGCCTTGTCCATTGTTTCCTTGTACTCTGCATCCTTGTCCGAATCGGCCACTATTCCACCCCCCGCCCATCCCCGTATTTCTCCATTTGCATAAACCAGGGTTCTGATCGCAATATTGCTATCCATATTCCCATCGAAACCTATATATCCGATCGTTCCGCAATATAACCCTCGCCGCTGCGGCTCAAGCTGCTCGATAATTTCCATAGCACGAACTTTTGGCGCGCCGGTGACTGAACCGCCAGGAAAGCAATCCTGCAACAGTGCCAGCGCATCATGGCCTTCTGCCAACTCTCCCGTCACTGTACTAACCAAATGGTGTACGGTCGCATAGCTTTCCACTTCAAACAATTTGGGCACTTTGATCGAGCCGGGCGCGCAATTTTTGCTTAAATCATTACGCAACAAATCCACAATCATCAAATTCTCGGCACGATCTTTTGGATTAGTGCGAAGATCCTGTACCAGTTGCTGATTCAGCTGCTTATCTTCCATGCTGGGCCTTGTTCCCTTGATAGGCTTGGTTTCAACTTTGCCCTGATTAAGCTGTAAAAATCGTTCAGGCGATGCACACAAAATCTGCACATGCGGCAAATTCAAAAAGGCTGCATAAGGTGATGGACTCAGTTGGCGCAACTTACAGTAGGCCCCAAAAGCATCCCCGCTCGCGCTGGCGGAAAATCGCTGCGCAAGATTGATCTGATAACAATCACCCGCCTGCAAATACGCCTGTACCGTGGTAAAAGCCTTGTTGTACGCAGACCGGCTGAAATTCGACCTGATGGCACCGTGCACATGAAAATCTGCTTTTGGCAAAGATCGCAATAGACTTAACCGTTCAAGGATCTGTTGTAGATCATCCGCAGTTTGCGGATAACGATTAAATGAAACCAGTTGAGCCTTTTTTTCCAGATGGTCAATCTGTATCGCCCAATCGTAAATACCTATCGCCATCTCGGGTAAATTATCGCTATTTTTTGCGAGCGACGGCAAATGTATTTGCAACCGTGCCAAATCATAGCCCCAATACCCCAATGCTCCGCCTGCGAACTTTATATCATCTTCGTTATCTACCGTATTACCCAATTGCGCTCTCAATAGCTCAAACGGATTTACGCTGGAGACACTTGCGCCTGCAGCACCACTAATTTCTGTTTGTTCACCCCGAGTAATTAATGTAACAACCGGCTTCGCAGTCAGGATGTCGTAGCGATCACGTCCACTACTATCCAGCCACACAGCCCAGGGTAGATCTGCTATCGCCTGATAGTAGTCAGTTGCATCACTGGTATAGGGAAGCGGGGTTCGAGTTAGCATTGGTGATAAAATTACTCAAAATAATAAGGAATATTTAAAATGACTACAATCGTAGCAGTAAAGAAAAATGGCCTCGTCGCCATAGCCGCCGATACCCTGACAACATTCGGCAACACGCGACTGCCATCAGTGATGGATAACTCACACGACAAGATATTACTCATAAAAGATAGTTACATCGGCGTTTGCGGCAGTGCCGCACACCACCTGGTATTAGCCAGTCTGCTCGGCAAAACGCCGGATGTGCAGCTTAACAGCAAGGAAGCAATTTTTGAAACTTTCCGCAAACTGCACCCCGTACTCAAAGAAGAATGTTTTTTAAATCCCAAAGAAGACGAAGAAGATCCTTATGAGTCCAGTCAGATAACGGCGCTGATTATCAATGCCAGTGGCATGTACGGTATCTTTTCCATGCGCGAAGTATTTGAATATACTCAGTTTTGGGCCATCGGCTCCGGCCATGAATTTGCCCTGGGTGCCATGCAACACGCATACACACGCTATGACAATGCCGCCGATATAGCGCGGGCGGGGGTAGACGCAGGAATCGCGTTCGATAAAAACAGCGCTGCCCCCATAACGATATATACCGTGCCACTCAACACGGCTACAACGCAAATATAAAGTCCGTGTTCGATCTCATAAACCTAAAAACCTCAGATGCAAGCCACAGAGAACACAGAGAGTGATATGGTTTCTCAGCCTTTAGTGTATTCACCCAAATGGTGAATATAGTTCCCGCTGCAAGCTTCTGTGATCGCAGTGTTCAGTGTGGCCAACTGCTTTTTTATGTTTAACTGGATTAACTGACATCATCGAAGGAATTGGCAACGCCAATAAACATCAGGATATCTAATATCACCAATGCTCAATCTTTTTTAAAATAGGAAAGCTTTACCTGTACTTACAAGGTAAAAAAGAAGAACGTAAAAAAGGCGCGCACATTCGGGCACGCCTGTCGATGCAACACTACTGCTACGTTTCAACCCATACTACTTAAGATTGCTTACGCAACAGCAAAGCCCCATCAATTAGGCTTGCCGATTCCCAATGTTGGAAAAGGCCAGGTTGCAGCTGGACGCACAGGAGCCTGAGCAGAAGGTGACACTGAAGATGTCATCGAAGCTGAAGATGCTGGTGCTGCAGGCTTTGCTGCTGGCTTTTTGGCTGCTACTTTTTTAGCGACTGGCTTCTTGGCTGCTACTTTTTTAGCAGCAGGCTTTTTAGCTGCTACCGCTTTTTTTGCTGCTGGTTTAGATTTCTTCGCTGCTGCCATTTTTATTCTCCTTAGTCAATAGTAAAATTAAAAAACACAATTAAAACAACAACTACCACACACCCAGCTACACTGTTGAACAGTACAGCCGAAGCTCCTTATGTCAAGAAACCACCTTGGCAATCTTTAATAGTCAGTAACTTATCACACTTTTTAAAAAATTTCTATTTTTTTGTTGACAAAATGATATTTTTTTATTTTTAGAGTGCGATGACTGCTTAAAAAGTAGGCATGCAATTGTTAAATTATTTTTTCTTTAATCCCACGAAAGAGCGCCGCCCGTTTGATATTCAGTTACCCGGGTCTCAAAGAAATTCTTTTCCTTTTTAAGATCGATCATTTCCGCCATCCAGGGGAAAGGATTACTTGCGCCCGGATACAGAATATCGACACCAATTTGCTGGCAACGGCGGTTGGCAATAAAGCGCAGATACTCTTTGAACATACCTGCATTCAGCCCCAGGATACCGCGTGGCATCGTATCTTCCGCATAGCGATATTCCAGCTCAACGCCCTTCTGTATCAAGCCGCGCACTTCTTCACGGAAGGCAGGGGTCCACAAATGGGGGTTTTCCATCTTGATCTGGTTAATCAGATCCACTCCAAAATTCAGGTGCATCGACTCGTCGCGCAAGATGTACTGGTATTGTTCGGCTGCACCGGTCATTTTGTTCTGTCGGCCCAAGGCGAGAATTTGCACAAATCCTACATAGAAGAACATGCCTTCCATAATGCAGGCAAATACGATCAGGCTTTTCAGCAAATTTTGGTCAGCCTCAGGCGTACCTGTCTTGAAATGGGGATTAGTTAAGGTATCGATAAACGGCAGTAAAAACTCATCCTTATCGCGGATACTGGACACCTCGTGGTACATATTAAAGATCTCACCATCATCCAGTCCCAGGCTTTCCACGATGTACTGGTAAGCATGGGTATGAATCGCCTCTTCAAACGCCTGGCGCAATAGATACTGGCGACACTCCGGATTGGTAATATGCCGATAGGTACCCAGCACAATGTTATTGGCAGCCAAACTGTCGGCGGTACTGAAAAAGCCTAAATTCCGCTTTACCAGCAACCGTTCATCAGCCGTCAAACCATTGGGATTTTTCCACAGTGCAATATCCGCGCTCATATTTATTTCCTGCGGCATCCAGTGATTGGCACATCCCGCCAGGTACTTTTCCCACGCCCATTTGTATTTAAAGGGAACCAGCTGGTTTACATCGGCACTGCAATTGATAATACTTTTATCCTCGACGCGGATACGGCCATTACCTGCAGCAGCCATGGTATATGTCGATTCGACTTCCACTTTGTGCGCAGCACCTGTATTCAGCGCTACAGCATTCAAACCGGCAACTTGCTTCACTGGCACTACTTCTTCATCAAATGACAACATTTCTTCTCCCTGCTTTATTTATAGTCTGTCTACGACAGGTTATTTATTTGGGTTGCGGTTTCGGCCATCCCTTCGGGATTTAACTTGCTGCGCAACCCAGAGTGTGAGGCGTGTTACTGGCACGCTTCACACTCTGGGTTGTCAATCGAGCAAAATTGCGTTTCTTCTGCTGCATTGCTGCCAACCGATACGGCGTTTAATGTCCCGGCCCGGGAGGTGGACTTTTCGGCAGAGGTGGCGCCCATGGTTCTAAGGTAATACGTGGTCTTCAAACCGCGCAACCAGGCCAGCTTGTAGGTCTCATCCAGCTTGCGGCCCGATACGCCAGCCATGTAGATATTCAGCGACTGCGCCTGGTCTATCCATTTTTGCCGACGGGAAGCCGCTTCAATCAGCCATTGGGGCTCAAATTCGAAGGCGGTTGCATACAGCTGCCGAAGTTCCGGCGGAATGCGATCTATCTTGGACACGCTGCCGTCGAAGTATTTCAAATCAGAAATCATGACCTCATCCCACAACCCCAGGCGCTTGAGATCACGCACCAGGTAGTCGTTGATCACCGTAAACTCACCCGACAAGTTTGATTTAACAAACAGGTTTTGATAGGTTGGCTCAATACAAGCTGATACACCGATAATATTGGAGATGGTTGCAGTAGGCGCAATGGCTACGCAGTTGGAATTACGCATGCCGTGCTGCTTGATACGTGCACGCAACACATCCCAGTCCATGCTCACAGAAGCGTCCACCTCAACATAGCCACCGCGATTTTCGCGTAGCATGTTCAGCGTATCCTGCGGCAGGATACCCTGATCCCACAGGCTGCCGCGATAGCTGGCATAGCGACCGCGCTCTTCTGCCAGCTCGGTTGAAGCCAGATAAGCATAGTAACAAACGGCTTCCATGGAACGGTCTGCGAACTCAACCGCTGCGTCAGACGCGTAAGGCACGCGCAGCTCATGCAAACAATCCTGGAATCCCATAATGCCCAAGCCAACCGGACGATGCTTCAGGTTTGAATTACGCGCTTTTGCCACTGCGTAGTAATTGATGTCGATCACGTTATCCAGCATACGCATCGCGGTATTGATCGTGCGTTGCAGCTTGGCATGATCCAGTTGACCATACTTTTCATGGCCCTGCGGATACAAATGCGCAACCAGATTGACCGAGCCCAGATTACATACGGCTATTTCAGTATCGGAAGTATTCAGGGTGATTTCCGTACACAGGTTTGAGCTATGCACAACACCTACATGCTGCTGCGGCGAACGAATATTGCAGGGATCCTTGAAGGTTATCCACGGATGCCCGGTTTCAAACAACATCGTCAGCATCTTGCGCCACAAGCTGGCCGCCGCTACTTTTTTGAATAATTTCAACTCGCCATTCGCTGCTTTTGCTTCGTAAGCCACATAGGCTTGTTCAAAATCTGCACCCATCTTGTCGTGCAAATCGGGGCAGTTAGAGGGTGAAAACAGGGTCCACTCGCCACCTTCCATCACACGCTTCATAAACAGGTCAGGAATCCAGTTAGCGGTGTTCATGTCGTGTGTACGGCGGCGATCATCACCCGTGTTTTTGCGCAACTCCAGATATTCTTCAATATCCAGATGCCAGGTTTCCAGATAAGAGCAGACCGCACCCTTGCGCTTGCCACCCTGATTCACTGCAACAGCAGTGTCATTAACCACTTTCAGGAAAGGAACCGTACCTTGTGATTTGCCATTCGTACCCTTGATATGGCTACCCAAGGCGCGCACGGGCGTCCAGTCATTGCCGAGGCCGCCGGAATATTTTGCCAGCAAGGCATTTTCCTTGATCGCATCGTATATACCCTCCAGATCATCCGAAACGGTCGTCAAATAGCAAGACGACAATTGCGAACGACGCGTACCGGAGTTAAACAGGGTAGGCGTGGAACTCATAAAGTCAAAGCTCGAGAGCAGGCGGTAAAAATCAATCGCACGCGAATCACGATCGATCTCGCGCAATGCCAGACCCATCGCCACTCGCATAAAGAAAGCCTGCGGCAACTCGATGCGCGCATCATCAATATGTAAAAAATAGCGGTCATACAGGGTTTGCAAGCCCAGATAACTGAATTGCAGATCTCGATCCGCATCCAACTCTTTGCCCAGGCGCACCAAGTCAAAGTTCGCCATATCTTCATCCAGCAAATCAGCCTCTATGCCGCGCTTGATGAATTTGGGGAAATATTCCGCATAACGGCCCGACATTTCAGACTGCGTCACCTCTTCTCCCAATATTTCACTGCAAATAGTGTTCAATAACAGACGAGCGGTAACAAAACTATATTTCGGTTCCTGTTCGATCAGTGAACGTGCAGACAATATCGTGCATTTACGCACCTCTTCAAGCGGCACACCGTCGTATAAATCTTTCAGCGTATGCTTGAGTATCAAACCCGCATCCACTGCATCGCCCAGCCCGGTACAGGCTGATTTGATCTGCCCGGTCAAGCCAGCCACATCCAGCGGACGCAGCGTGCCATTATCTTTCACATGCAGAACAACAGCCGGTTCATGCTCTTTTTTACCCTTAGCCCTTTCACGGGTACGGTCTTCGCGATAAAGCACATAACTACGCGCAACATCATGCTCGCCGGAGCGCATGAGTGATAACTCAACCTGATCCTGTATATCCTCGATATGCACGGTACCACCGTGAGGCTGACGGCGCATCAGAGCGGCCACAACCGAAGAAGTCAAATGTTCCACCACCTCGCGCACGCGCGCCGATGCAGCACCCTGGCCTCCATTCACAGCGATAAATGCCTTGGTCATCGCAATCGTAATTTTCGTAGGCTCAAACGCAACCACGGAACCATTTCGGCGCACTACTTTATATTGATCAAACGACATGACTGGGGAAGAACTTGAAAACTTTGAGAACTCGGTATCCTGATTTGCCAACACCGAAGATGATGAAACGATTTCACTACTGAATTGCATACTGCCCCCTATTATTCCTTGCTTATTTACCTGAATCCCCCTGAGCTTGCCTGATCAAGCCAGCCAAAGCCAACGTCAACCCGAAAAACTTAAAACCACAACCTATAGTGTTATTAGTATGAATTTTGTCTAATTCTAGTGTATCGACATTATTTTGCAAGCGCTATTTTGCTTAAAAATAATCAATGAAGGAGAGATGGCGATGCGGTGTACAACTAGTGCGCTAAATTTAAAACAAAAATTCTAAATTCAGGTGAAATGAACGGACGATATTATTTTGAAATTATTTTTTCAGGCCGGCACGATATTGTGCCCAGTCAAAAAATGGTCCCGGATCTGTTTTTCGACCAGGGGCAATATCCGAATGGCCTGCAATATCCTTCAAAGGGTAGGTTCGTTGCAAACAACGGGTCAATCGCACCAGGGACTGATATTGACTCTCGGTGAAAACAGCAAAATCACTGCCCTCAAGCTCGATACCTATCGAAAAGTCATTGCAGCGATTGCGCCCCTGCCAGCTCGACACGCCCGCATGCCAGGCGCGTTCCCGACAAGGTACAAATTGAACGATCTCACCCTCGCGACGAATAAGGAAATGAGATGAGACTTTCACGTCCTTCAGCTGGGCATAATATGGATGCGCATTGATATCCAGCTGATTCGTAAAAAATTTCTCTATGTCAGCACCGCCAAATTGATCTGGCGGCAAGCTGATATTGTGGATGACCAGCAAATCGATTGCTACCCCGTGTGGTCGACGGTCATGGTTGGGCGACGCTACCAGGCGTACGCCACTCAACCAGCCACTTTTTTTATCTACCTTCATCGTTTAACTATCGACATCTGTCGAGCCGGTAATATCCAGACGTGCCATGCGATAACGCAATGCACGAAATGTCACGCCGAGTATTTTGGATGCGGCAGTACGATTAAAGCCTGTCTGTTTCAACGCTTCCAGTATCGCTTCCTTCTCAACTTTATCCAGATAATCGGTCAGCGGATATTTGCCTGTCTGACCCGATGCTGGAGATGATGTCTCGGCGTCTGCCGGGGACAATTGCAGATCATCAGGCCGGATAGTATGGTCCGAGCAAAGTGCCAGGCCGCGCTCAATGACATTTTCCAATTCGCGCACATTGCCGGGAAAATCATATTTTGCCAACGCCTTCAAGGCTTCGCTGGAAAACTCAACTTTGTCCGTACCGCGCAAGCGATACAAAAGCTGGCTGGCGATTTCTGCAATATCCTCACGCATTTCACGCAAGGCAGGCATCTGCAGGGCAATAACATTCAAGCGGTAATATAAGTCCTGCCTGAATTTACCCTGCTTGACCAACTCGGCGAGATCATGATGGGTCGCGCTCAAGATTCGTACATCGACGCCCTCTTCCTCGGTAGCGCCCACCTTGCGTACTTTTCTCTCCTGGATCACACGCAGCAACTTCACTTGCATGGCCAAAGGCAGGTCGGCAACCTCATCGAGAAATAACGTGCCTTTTGTGGCCGCCTGAAAAAAACCATCCCGGTCTTTATCTGCGCCCGTAAATGCACCTTTGCGATATCCGAAAAACTCGCTTTCCATCAAAGTTTCCGGGATTGCTCCGCAGTTCACCGCAACAAAAGCCCCTTCGCTGCGACCGCTTTTTTCAACAATCAACCTAGCAGCCAGCTCTTTACCGCTGCCAGATTCACCGCTGATATGCACAGGTGCCTGGCTGCGCGCGACGCGGCCTATCATTTCACGTACCTGCTCCATCGCTGTGGATCGCCCCAGCAATAAGCGCTCACCTTTTTTTTCACCACCGGACAGGTGAGGTAAATTGATAGCCGCATTGACCAGTGCACGCAATTGATCCAGCGCGACCGGTTTGGAAAGGTAATCGAAGGCTCCCGCCTTGAGTGCGGCAACCGCGTCATCCAGATTGCCATGTGCGGTTATTACTGCCACCGGCACATCCAGATTGTTCTCGGTAATATGACGCACGACCTCCAAGCCTTCGCCATCCGGCATACGCATATCAGTCAGGCACAGGCTATAGCTATTGCTATCGAGCATACGCTTTGCCTCGCGCACATTGTTTGCACGCTCGACTTCAAGCCCCATGCGCAACAGGGTCAACTCAAGCAATTCCAAAATATCCGGCTCGTCATCAATGATCAGGACGCGCTGCGTAGTCATTTTTGAATCAGAACTCATCTTTTTCCCCGAATATTATGCGGAAACATGTCCCCTCTTCCTTGTTGGGCTTATATTCAAGCTTTGCGCCATTGGCCTCGCACAACTCCCGTGCGATATACAAGCCCAAGCCTGTACCTCCAACCGAGGTTGTAAAAAAAGGCTCAAATAATCGTTGCACAAGCTCAATAGGAATTGAAGCACCATCGTTGCAAATATCAAGTTCAGCCCTGCCGTCTTCAAAACACCTGGCTTTAAGTTTCACACTGCCGGTCTGTCTTTGACAAAAACGTAAGGCGTTACGGCACAAATTCCACAAAACCTGGTCAAAATGTCCGCGATCAAAATTCACGATGCATTTATCCGGCACATCCGTTTCAAATATGGTGGGTGTAAAACTTTCGGTATGCTGCAAGTTTTCCAGAAAATAAGGCAAATGTTCTGCCAGATTGAACGCAACTTTTTGCACCCGGTCGCGCCGGTTCAGCTGTAGCACGTCCAGCACAATACTGTTTAACCGGAACGCATTGTCCAGAATAATATTGAATAACCTGGCCTGGCCTTCCAGCTGCTCGCTCTCCTGCAGCAACTCCGCCGCGTAACTGATCGACGACAAAGGATTACGAACTTCATGCGCAATGTTAGCGGTTAAACGGCCCAATGCTGCCAGCTTGACTTGCTGCGCCTGCTCTTGCGCCCGCTGCATATCCTCCAGTACCACCACCGCGCCTCCCAAACCTTCACGCTGCACGGGCAAGAAGCGCACCCTGACAATACTGTGTGTTGCCGGTAAGGTCAGCACTTCATCACGGTTATTTCTACTTTGCCGCCACACACCATATAGCGCATCCAACAGCGGCGAGCAATCGCTCAACATTTCTATGCGCTTGGTCGAAAACTCATAGCCCAACAAACGTGCCGCACCCGGGTTGGTTTGTCGCACCTCACCCCGCTCATCCACCAGCAACACACCATCGGGCATATCCTGAATAACCAGACGATTGGCCTCGGCCAGATAGGACAAATCCACCCCCCGTAATGCTGCCAGTTTTTCACTGGCGATCGCATATTTAGACAACCTGTGAGCCACCAGCGCAACCGCAAAGTAGGCAGAGCTCAGCAGGCCGGCTTGCATATATTGGCCAACCGACGCGTCTTGCGTCAAGACGGAGTAGGTGTGCTCAAGCAGCACGGCAATACTGGCCAATGCCGCAAACAACAAGGTGATTTTGCCCCGACAAATCAATCCGGCTGCGGCCAGTGACACCAGCAACAACACGGCAAGGTTACTGGAAGCGCCCCCGCTGGCATATGACAACATCACAATACAGACGATATCTGTACCGATTTGAAAACCAAGTTGGAGGTTAAACGTCGGCCGCTTCAGCTTTATCAGCGGCAGCGAAAGCAGGGCCAGCACAATATAAAGAAAGCTGGCCTGGTAGAACAAGCGTAAATTACGTTGACCCAGCAACAAATCGTTGCCAAATATCCATACCATAAAAAACAACAGGCAGGCCAACGTTAGCCGATAAAAATTTAAATAATACAGCGAACGCCACAACTCCCCGGAACCAGACTGAACATCTGTTCGCGATTTAACATATTGCCAAAGTCGTGTTGTGACAAATTGCATACTAAATGCTATTTACCTTTCTGAGCCAGGCTGTGCGCAGTGCTGCAAAAATATTTTCCATCCACGAACACACTTTCATTTTTTGGCAGATTCAGGCCGCACTGCGCACAGCTCACCATATCCTGTGCACTTTTTGGTGGCTGTTGCTCCTGCTTGCGTTGCTGCCTGCGGGGAGAAGTAAGCAACCAATATACCAGCGCGATTATGACAATAATTAAAATCAAACGACTCATCTTACTCAAACTCCAAAAAAATAATATTAAAACAAATCAGCAATCCACAGAGAACACAGAGAGTGACACGGTTTCTCAGCCTTTCGTGTATTCACCCATATGGCAAGTTTAGCCCACTTCAAGCTTTTGTTTCTCCTCTGTGAACTCTGTGTTCTCTGTGGCCAACTGCTTTACGTATTTAATCCTAGCGCATCAAATTAAGCGTATGCACGCCTGGAGAGCTTTCCGGTCCGAAATTATTCAGCAACTCATCCAGGCGACCTTTGCTGTCTGCTGAAGCACGCGCAGTAACCTGAAAGCGCAAGCCCTGGTTCAATGTAAAACTCCCGCTACCATCAAGCAAAAGAGCACCGCCGATTGTTATAAGAGTCACATCTAGCTTATCGCCCGCCCCGGTTAAATTGATCCGATAATTTCCCAATGGATTCACGGCGCTTAACACTGACCCAGCATTCAACCATTCGGCAACCGCATTCCCGTTTACACCCTTGGTTGTTAGCGTCAACAGCTCACTTTTTATTTGCATTTTCCCGCTCAACTGCACCGGCTGCAACATGGGTGTTAATTCACCCAGAACGGCAGCCTGCAGAGGCAACACGGCGTTGCTCAGCTCGATCTGCTTGAATGAAACTGTCACCAGCATCGGCTGGCTCTGCTCAACATTATCCCATTGCAAGCGAGTAATAAGTTTGCCGGTAAAAATAGGCCAGAATTCGATATCCCAGTGCAGTTTTTCCATCGCCAGCAAGTCGCCACTGCGTTGTCTGATCGCGGGGACGGCACTGCCTTTCCACACTGTTCCGGTAGCATTCGCCAGTACAAATTGCCCTTTGCTCGCGCTCTCTACTACTTTGCCCAACAGGCCGGCCGGGGCAATAATAATTAGAGTAATAAGGAAAACCGCAATAAATAATGCAATCTTACGCCCGCCGATTTTCTTCATTGGCTGCCGCCATTCACAAGGGTTGCGCTGATTTTTACCATACCGGGTTGTGACAACATAGCCACACTGACTGAGTCAGCGCGGATGTGCTGCTCCTGCTGCAGCGCTCTCAACCAATTCAACCATAACCCGAAAGATATCGAGGCGAAAGAAATTCGCACTGCATTCGGTTCCTGCATATCCAGCGTAGATATTGCTTCACGCAAGTTATTGCGTAGCGCAGAACTTTCTATCGTTGACTTCATCGCTACGGCATCGAGCAAAGCGGGTTTAGGGCGGTGGCGCAATAACTCCACTTCACCGGCCTGGGCTTGCAACCTTTCTGCATCAATGTGCATGCGCGGCACGCTGAGTTGTAATTTCTGCACGGCACTGTGCGAAGGCTGCCATAACAGCGCATACATTAATATTGGCGTTAAAGCCCAGCCTGTCCATTTAAGCGCATTGCGCTCCTGCTGCGTGCGAATATCCCAATAGCGTTTTTTAAAGCTTAGCCAATTTGCCTTCATGATACGCCCTCCGGCAATATCGTCACTCTTGCTTCAGCGCCATTACCCGTGTCACGAATCTCACTCATACGCGCATTCACCCTGCTGTTTTGCAGCACTTGTTTTAACTTCTGAAAATCGCTCGTACGCGCCAGCTTGATATCAATATCAAGGCGGCCCGATTCATAATGCATGCCAACCACACTACCCGCCGGGAGCGCGGCAAGTGAGCTGCCGGCCCGGTTGAGCAACGGTAAAAAATCGCCTGCATCCGGTATGCCGGCAACATGTTTGGCTTCTGCCAGATTACGCTGCATCTGCAACGGCGGATTAACCAGAGTGACCGAATCGCCGAAGGTAGCGCGGAAAGTACGCTGCATGTCTTTAGTCAGCTGATTCTTTTCATACACCAGCATCGCCCACTCAATATTACTGCCCACAATTTCAACCACCAGCACTGCCAGCAATAAAAAAACTGCCGGACGCAATTTTGGCCACCACGCCTGAATTTTCGCTCGTGGCGTAAAGTCGCCCCACAATAAATTCAGCACAGTATCGGGTATCGCCACCCTGCGCCAATCCCAGTCCGCACCGGCAACCACAGGTATCTGCAAGTCAGGCCACTGCGGCAAATTGCGCTGATCTGCCGGCGTATCGTGCAGAAAATTCAACTCGATTTTTTTGGGTAACTGTGGGGCCTTGTCCAGACTCAGGCGCAAGGCCAGCGGCGCTGAATTTTCATCACCCATATCTAGCGCTGTGCCGCTTGCTTCACCCGTTTTGACAAACCCATCACGTCCATCCCAAATCATCGTCCAGCTATCAGTGGCAAGCGCAGGCAAAAAGGTTTCAACAACCATTCGGCGTAATGAAAGCTTGGCAGCATCGGCCGCTTCTACAATATGGGTCAGCCAGTTTTTATCCATCACGGCCAGCATACGGCGACCATCTGGCAGAGTATCGCCCGGCACCACATGATTGTCCTCAGGTTCGGCCAGCGTAAATTCCTCGGCAACAAACGGCAGCACCGTCTGCCAACGACGGCGCCCGCCTGCCGGTACGGTGGCAGCGACATGCAACACCCTGTCGGCAGCAACAATCGCCACACAGTCATGTCCCTTCGGCAAAGTAGCCATGGTTGCAATACCCGATTGCAACATTGCGCCTTTATCGTCGCACAATGCCCACGGGCACGGTGAGGTGCTGTCGCGCCATTGATTGGTCAAATATATTCTAAGCACGCTCATTGCACACTCTGCCAGACCACGGTGGGCCAATTGCTTGCACGCTGCATCAGTGCCTGTGTCACAACCTGGGCTTGCCCTACATTGGCACGACCGGTTACCCAGAAATAATCGCTCTTCACTGAAATATCCTTATCCACTACTGTTATACCTCCACCTTGCGGCATACGCTGCTTGAAATCTGCAATATCCTTAAATGGCTGTGTCTGCCGCTGTTGCGCCAGCAAACGTGCATCCGACAGACTTAGCCCGCCGATCACCGCATAGAGAACTTCTGCAGGTGCGAAATTTACATTCACCGGCGTATCTGCAGCCGGCAATACGCTGACATAACGGCGCAAAGCTTCGATGCTACGACTATCAAATCCCTTAACTTTAGTTAATTCTCCCAACTCGGCCAATGCACGATTAGCTGCACGGTATGGCTGTGGCAATGCCAGGTAATAAGCATCTTCCGCTCCGCCTGGCTGCACAACTGTGCCGGTATCAATCCAGTCGACCAATGCAGGGGCCAGATCAGCAGGTAAACCCAGCACTGAAAGTAAACGCTGGAATTGTGCCACGTTATTGACCACATTATTCAGATTAAATAATCCCTGTCGGTCTTCTATCGCACCAATTACTTCTCCCCCTTCAACCGGTATGGCAGGAAGGCGCAAGTTCCAGATTTCTTTTTCATGATCAATATTATTGCCCCGCGCATCCTCAGCCAGCACCGCCCTGGCCCAGTCCATGCCTGCCACACCCAACTGCCGTGCCTGCGCACGCTCAAACTGGCTCGCCACTTGGCGCTGCCACAGGTTTTGCTGCAGTGCCATATAGGCCGCCAGGGACGTGGCCATGGCGACGATCAGCAGCACCATAATGATCGCTACCCCTTGTTGTTTTCGGTTTTGGATCATGATTTGCATACATTCGTACTGCATGCCAAATTACCATATGTAGGGTGCGCCGTGCACACCATGGTGCGTACGGCGCACCCTACGGGGTTACCGCATTTAAGTATTAAAAATTGGTCGCAAATTTTTTGGTTCATTTCAATGTAAATATCCGCGTGATAACTTCGTCGCTTACCAGGGTGAGGGTCACTTCCACCGCAACCGGCCAATTGGTTTGGGGATAAGGATATTGCCACTGCAACTGCCATATCTTGCTTTTATCCAGATAACGCAACTTGAAATCACGTACCCCTTCCAGCACCGGATAGCGCACCGGCTTGACACGCGGCGCCTGATCCAGTGAAGGCCAGCGCAGCATGACAATTGCTCCCTGTTCCAGGCGATAACCTATGCGCTGCGGCGCCTGCAACGCAGCCCCCTGATCCGGGATGCCTGCGCGCGTAAAAATCAGCTCCGCATCATTTTCCCCCACCGTAACCAGGTTTCCGATCAAGGCCGCACGAACAGTGACGCCGTCTTCATCACGCACCGGGCGCTGCACTGCCTGGGCCAAATCTTGATTCAGACGCGCAAAGAAAAAAGCCAGGTGCTGCCATTTGCGCGTTTCAGCCGCCACCCGCTCGCGCGTCTGCAACACCGCATCCAGGCTGCGATAGCCCGCCACCGAAATCACTGCCAGAATAACCAGCGCCACCAATAATTCGATCAGCGTAAAGCCGCGCTGGATTTTTACATGCCGGGTTACGCAGGGTGTCAACATTGCTGAACCAAAAACCCGATCAGTCGTCGCAATGAATATTCCTTATCTTCCGGTGTATACACACTTACCTCGATACGGCGAAATGAGGGATTGGGTGTAACACTCACCTCTTCCTTCCACATCAGTCGCATACCGGCCTGGGTTTCCTCACCATTCTGTATGCCCGGCGGCGGGAAATCACACAGCGCAGCATGTTGCGCAAGCCGGTTTTGCGCGACCCAATCGGCCATCACACGCATACGCATCGCATCGGCGTTATTGGTTCCTGCCCCGGTAGCGCGCATCACTGCAGCCAGCGCAATGGCCAAAATCGCCAATGCAACCAGCGATTCCAGCAGCGTAAAACCTTTAGAAAGGGCCTTTAACTTCATTTAATATTTGAGCCGTTATTATCCGGGGATTGATCATCCAGAACATACACCACGTCGCCGGTGCTTTTACCCGTCACTCTTGCGCCGCCATAGGCACTCGTCATCCGAATGCGAAAAGGTACCGCGAAGGAATTGGCACTAAGCAAGATAAACTCACCCGGCTTGAGCACCTGCTCTTCCACGCTAACCTCGCCAAAACTGACGCCTTCAGGCAAGGTACGCGGGCGAAACGACGAATCATCATCGATACGCACCCAATCACCATATTCATTTTTATTAAAGAATCGATAACTATCTTTTTCGCCCGACCAAGCCAATGAATGTCCACTGGCGCGCGCTTCCAACCCCGCATTCTCCAGCAGCAACGCCAGTCTTCCAGCCTCTTCACGCAATGGCGCACGGTGATCCGGCATCAGCTGCACCATCACCATACCCAAAGCTATACCCATCACTACCAGCACAATCAATAACTCAATCAGCGTAAAGCCGCGTTGAGACAATGAAGATTGACCGGGTTGAAGATTTAGCGGGTTTTGATAGTTGAATCTAATGACCAACTCCCTTTTATGCCAACAAAAAAATGCAAGCTAACTTGGCTATTACCGCTGCTGAGCAACATGCTTTACCCTTAAAATTTCTACTGTATCGCCTTGCACCCGATAAATCACAAGATAGTTTTCATGCGCCACCAGCTCACGAGTACCACGCTTGCGTCCAACACGAAACAGGTTTGGATGTTTTCGCAGTTTCTCTGCTTTTGTCTCAATATCATCGGCCAGCTTCTCAGCTGCGTCTGGATTGCCTTGGGAGATGTACTCTACGATCTTAATCAGGTCATTGCGAGACTGCTTCTTCCATACCAGACTAAGCACGTTTAGCCGCTCGCGCTTTGGCGATGATTGCTCTTACGTCCTGCATTACTTCAGTGTGAGGAATGGTCGGACTCGTGTCATCGATGGCTTCCTGCACCTCTGCTTTTAACCACTTGTTGTATGCAGCGGCCTCGTGTGCACTTTTCATAGCCTCGGCACGATCCGGTCTGTTACGTGTTGTCTTCAGGCTGTCTGCGTCATAATTCACTGCATCCACGTCAAAATGCACGATACCCACGCCTTTGAGGTAGCTGACCAGCGTTTCAAACTTGCGAAAAATCCTTACCTGATGGCTGCGCTGCGCCGCTAAAGCCCGCTCGGTCATGCCATATTTCACCAAAATGCCCCATCCGCCTTTTTGCCCAACAACGTGAGCGCTACTCACTGCACCAGCTTCCGCCAGTCGGGTAAGAGTGGCGTGGTCAATGGTTTCGGTATTCATTATTAACTCCATATTATTACTTATCAGACATCTATTATACTACGCGCAATTAATAGAAAATTGCAAACAGAATAGTGATTTCTCTCTTGCAAGTGCCCATACGAACCGCTCCTACTTAATGGGTAAATCTCGCACCTGTTCGAGCAGATAGCATTTCACGACGGGCGCATATTCGGCCCCAAGCTCGTCATAGGCTTCAACAAAGCCTCGGCGTAGATGCCTTTTCAAGAAAATCTTTTTGATTGTGCGGCACAGGATCGCATTTGAGATGAGCCATCATGTATTTCCACGTGACACTACAAATCCCACGAACCAATATCCGCATCACTACCTTCGCCACCGGGCGCGCCGTCTGCACCCAGGCTCATCACATCTACCTCGCCATGCAATCCGGGTTGCAAATATTGATAGGGTTGCTTCCACGGATCATTCGGCAAACGCTCCAGATAGCCATTTCCCTTCCAGTTTGGCGGTATTGTGCCGGTGGTCGGCTTTTTAACCAGCGCCTGCAAACCCTGCTCGGTAGTGGGATAACGCAAATTATCCAGACGGTACAACTTCAACGCCTGAGTGATGGAAGCGATATCCTGCTTCGCCGCAATAATGCGCGCCTCATCCGGCCGCCCCATGATTTTAGGCACAATAAACGCGCCCAGAATCCCGATGATCACCACCACGATCATGATTTCAATCAGGGTAAAGCCGCGTGAATACTTACTGGATGTTTTGAAAACAGCTGACATATTGATAACTCTCTAAATAAAAAATAATGAAATATATTAAGTGAAACCAAACAAGGCCGATCACCCTGAGCTTGACAAAGGGCCTGAGCCTGCCGAAGGGATTGTTACTACTTAAAGAAGCAGTGATTAAGTCCCCCGTTCGTGGTAGCCCTTCGATAAACTCAGGAGAGCACTGTTGAACCATGGACTGAAATTACAGTTTTCATTATAACTGACGATAACCCTCAACATGGAAGCGTTCAGGCTTCCTGAAACTGGGAGACCGATATGTATACACGGCAAATCGTTAAAAAACCACGCAATCATTTCACTGCAGAGCCGAGTTGCCGCTCATCACCACTATTTAATCGCTCACTTATTTTCCTTGCCGCCGGTTAAAAAGGTCTTTGACTTTCGTATTTCTCAAGCGTAGCGTGGAATTTCGGGCGTACGATTTGCCGATAGAAAGCGGGCAATTTTGTGTCTGGCGGTATGAAAAACCAGCACCCAGCCAACACCACGATGTTTATTAATAACCAACATGATAAAGGGATCGCGACATGACAAACCAGCATAAATCAAAATTACTCTCCACACTGGGCATAGGCTTGACAGCACTAACTTTTCTGCTCGCGGGTTGCAGCGGCGGTGGCTCATCCAGTGGCGGCGGCTCCGTAAGCGGGGTTTCTACGCCTTCCAAAGTTTCTGTAGTCAATACAAACTAATTCACCTATACAAGGAGATTATTATGAAAATGCAAATTTCATTTTTGCGCACATTAGTGCTGTCCATACTGGCTGCGACGCCCGTAATCACATTCGCGGCTATCCCATCCACTGCACCCTACAACACTGACACGACCGACAC
>JANXWX010000176.1 GCA_025350915.1 Nitrosomonadales bacterium | reverse complement strand
ATGCCGTTCAGGATCAATGGCCTGTATGCTGTTAAACGTGAATCTGGACATCAATTCAGTAAGGGTTCCCGTCACTTTATGCAGGCTGTTACCGATCGCAGCCGTTGTTTCAACCTTTGCCGAGTTCTCCTTGAGTGTGTCAAAGAGTTGATTGAGTGTGTCTTGCAACAGGCCCATATCATAGGGTGAAATGCGCCCTTCCGGCACAACCGCCGTAGCCTCCACCATTACCATGCCCGCACCACCGACAGACCTGGCGCCCAGATGAACCAGATGCCATATGTCCGCAAAACCATCGATGGCGGTGTACTGGCACATGGGTGAAACAAAGATGCGATTTTTAAACTCACAATCGCGCAATTTGAATCCGCGACGTGAAAAGTTTACTCATTGCTCCCTCTTTAACGGTTGGCTACAATATTTAACTTTTAGGCGAATTTACAAAATCAAAGAAATTGACACTGCAAGAAACCATAGCGCAAGAATAGGCTTGGAAAAAAATTAACTACTTAAACTTATTTCAAATTACGAAACAATCAGCAAATACAGCAATAGCACATTTACAAGAATTGAAAGTAAAGCCACCCCCTGCCACATCAACAGCGGATCACGTTCGGCCAATGGTGTACGCGAGGGTGCCAGCAAGGGTTTACGTTCACCAATCTCGAGTGCAAGCAACATTTCTTCCGCGGTTTCAAAACGTAATTTCGGATCGCGTGCGACAGCCTTGAGGATAATATTTTCAAGCCATTGCGGGATGTCCGGCCGGTAGCGGGTGGGCGGCACCGGGTCACCGAAGCGGGGACGCTGGAACGGTTCAATTTCGCCGTAGGGATAATGACGTGTCAGCAGGTGATATAGCGTGACGCCAGCGGCATAGAGATCACTCTGCGCGCTGGCGCTTTCACCGGAAAAAAATTCCGGCGCCATATAACTTGGCGTACCCGGATTGCCGTTGGTATCGGTATGCGCGCCCTGCGGATTCAGGGCCACGCCCAGATCGAGAATGCGCAACTTGCCATCATCGCCCTGATGCAAATTGGCGGGTTTGATGTCGCGGTGCACGATATTCAAACGGTGCAATGCACCCAGCCCCTTGGCGATGCGTATGCCGACAATGCCCACCTCTGCTGCGGTGAAATGCTGGCCATGATCGAGCTGTTGTTGCAGCGTAGCACCCGGGTGCCAGCCCATCACATAATATAGACAGCTGCGCCGCTCGGCCGAAACAGGCAGCACCTGCACAAAGTAACGCGATACCACGCGTTTGCCCAGCCACTCTTCATTGAGCAGCCCGTTGCAACTTTCGCTATCGTCGTCCAACAACGGTTGCAATGTTTTAAGTACGCACACTTGTCCATTGAGCAGGTTTTTAACTTTATACAACAAGCTCGCGCGAGACTCGTACAATAACTCGATGACCTCAAAATCATCCAGCTGTTCACCCGGCTTAAGGCGTGGCGGCACTTTCAGGCGCTTTGCTTCCGCCATCAGGTCGGAAAAATTTTCTTCACCGGCTTGCTCGATACGCACGACCAAAGCGGTAGCATTATCCTGGCTGCCCTTCGCAAGAGCCTGCTTCACCAGATCATCCGCCGCCATTTGCGGTGTGTGATAGAGCGATAAAATTTCGTGTATAACTAGCTGGCCGAGTTTTTCCCACACGCCATCGCTCATCAACGAAAATACATCGCCTGCCTGTATCTCACCTTCGGCGTAATCGACCTGAAGCTGGCTGTCCAGGCCAATCGCACGTTTCAGCACATGGCGCATATCTGGCCTGTCCCATACATGGTCGGTTGTCAGTTGCTGCAGCTCGCCACCACGCAAGCGGTAGATGCGGCTATCGCCAACATGGGCGATGACATAGCGCTTGCCGCGCAAAACCAGCAGCGACAAGGTGGTCGCCATACCCGCCATTTCGCGCTGGCGTGCGGCCTGCGATATTACCCAGCGGTTGAGCGCGATGAGCAATTTGTCCAGCGCGGTGGTAATTTCCCAGGTGTCAGGTGTTGCATAATAGTCGGACAGCACACCGCGTACGGTCATCTCGGACGCTTCGCGCCCGCCGGCATTGCCTCCCACACCATCGGCCACGGCCAGCAGCGCACCTTTGGTTTCAAGTTGCTCAGACGAGGGTGTTACCGCACCACAAAAATCTTCGTTACGGTCACGCTGGCCGGTTTCGGAGGTTTGACCGATGGTTATTAACAGAGGCATGTTTTACCTTTTATAGATGAAACAAAACACTGAACCGGCATGGTTGCCGGTTCAGTTTGTAGCTGGCTAACAGGTTTATTTTATACCTTTGCTGTAGTGGCAGCAGATGAACCCCAAGTTGTGCGCCAACGCTTTTTAACACTCGACAGCCCGATGATGGCCAGTATGGCAAGCGAGGCGAAGGTAATCAACCCGGTTTGATAACTACCGGTTAGCTGCTTGGAGTAACCCAGACTGGAGGCCAGGTAGAAACCACCCACACCACCCGCCATACCCACCATGCCAGTCATTACACCAATCTCTTTGCGAAAGCGTTGCGGCACCAGCTGGAATACGGCACCGTTACCCATGCCCAGCGCAATCATCGCGATCACGACAATCAACAGTGCCAGGTAAACATTACTCACACCTATACTCAACAGCAGCAGGAAACTTGCAGCAACCACGTACATCACCATCAAGGTGCGGATGCCGCCAAGTCGATCCGCCACGTTGCCGCCGATGGGGCGCACCATTGATCCGGCAAACACGCAGGCCGCAGTGAAGTAACCGGCTACCACCGGTGTCAGGCCATACTGGTCATGGAAGTAGAGCGTGAGCGAAGCGGCCATGCCGACGAAACCGCCGAAAGTAACGCTGTAAAAAAACATGAACCACCAGGCGTCTTTGTCTTTAAGCACGTTCAGATACTGGTGCAATGATTTACTTGGCGGACAATCCGGGCTGTCTTTCGCATAGATGGTATAGACAACCAGAGCGAACACCAGCGGGATAACAGCCAGACCAAACACATTGTTCCAGCCAAAGATCACAGCCAGTCCGGGCGCAAATAATGCAGAGAGAGCGGTGCCCGAGTTACCGGCACCGGCTATACCGAGTGCGGTACCCTGGTGCTCTGGCGGATACCAGCGCGAAGCAAGTGGCAGGGCCACCGCAAAGGCTGCACCGGCCATGCCCAGCACAACACCGAGTGCCAGAACCTGGTGGTAGGTATGCACGCCGCCATACCAGGCCAGTGTCAGCGCAATAATCACCACCAACTGGCCAATGAGGCCGGCTTTTTTGGGTTGCAGGTGATCAACCAGTACACCCATCACAATGCGCAATATCGCACCGGCCAATATGGGTGTGGCTACCATCATGCCCTTCTGTGCTGCACTCAACCCCAGGTCTGCAGAAATCTGCACTGCCAAAGGCCCGAGTAACACCCACACCATAAAGCTCAGGTCAAAGTACAGGAAGGCAGCAAATAAAGTCGGCTTGTGCCCAACACTCCAGAAATCATTTTTCATATTCGTCCTTATTAATAATGGTAATAGCTATACACGCTTCAAAATGAGCAATGTTCGTGCCACTACTTAACAATAAAGACAAGCCAATGTATTTGTTAGCTTAATATAGATACTGCCATGCACCACTCAGGCACACACCTGCGCCCAGCTTTGGTGCCGGGTTAATGTTAATGCACTTAAACAGCGCATTCAGGCATCAATCAAGTGCACAAGCGTAATTGCTTTACTTGTTTCCTCCTTTCAGTATTGCTTCGGCCTGTGCACCCAGGTAAACGTATATACCCAGGCCAACCAGCAAACCTACTGCGGTCAACATCATCGCCACTGCAGACAAGATGTCCCCGTTCACGCCCAGCGCCGCTTTAAACATGAGCAACAATGCTTCAATGGAAACAGCGATCAGAATCGCTGCAATGAAACGGGTTATCGTGCGCCGGGTGGAGCTATGGCGAAAGATGTCTTTATGCATCAGCACTTCTTCTTCAAGTATCGTTTTACCCAAATCGAAGATAGCCAGAGCCAGGGTTAAAAATATAATTACGCCAAACGGTTTCATATGCAGATCTTCTTTGTTGCTGCCGATATGCCACAGGCTGATCATTTCCGTGCCGGCGGCATAGAGCAACACGCCCGTCACCGCAAACAGGCCTGAAACAATCAGGACGTAAACCGATTTGAACGCGGGCATAAAACGACGGCGCGACAGATCACCCATCAGGAACTCGATGGCTTTGGTCAGGTCGATATCGATCACGATATAGCCGCTATCGCCATCGCTCGTATGGGTTCTGACGGCAGCGCTGATACACAGCATGCTGCCGTTATTTGAAAAATACGGCTCCGTCACAACCACACTGTCGCTATTTTTGGCGAGCAGAAAATACGGGCGTTCACTGCGATTTTTACCCTGCCCTTTTTTATCTTCTTTGCCCGGATTCAACGATGCGATATTGCTGCTGCTTTGCACACCCTTTGCATCCAGCGTGTAGAGCAACGCCATAAACGGATAGTGTTCCGCGATGGAGTGGAATGTGTCGCGCAGCTTCTGCTCGTTTTCTAATAACGCAGGCTCGGCGATGCCGGTCAATATCGACGCGGTCAGTTCATGCAATGCATTTTTGTACTCATGAAAGCGTTCGATCACGCTGAGATAGCTCATTGCTGACATAGTGCTTTCCTTTCTGCATTTGCATGCGGTTTCATATTTTTACCTGCACACTCATCAATAAAACAGGGCACGTGTTTCAGGGCTTGCCGTAAGCCGCCTGCTTCATTGCGGACGACAGTGTGGTGTACGCTTCTATCCAGGCACTTTTAACTGCCGGAGTAAACTGTGCACCAAGCCCCTGCGACAGCGTCCATATCAAAGCATTACCCACGGTGTCGTAGTGCGCAGCTGTCACGCCGTATGCCACATGGCGCCGACCCATTGCCTGAACGGATTCCAGCACGGGTACAAGATTGTCCAGGCTATTGACGACGGTATTAATCATGGCCATCAGCTTGCGCCCTTGCTCCAGCATATCGCCCTTGAAAAGTGGCTGCAGGGAGGGATCGAGTTCGAACAGCTGGCCATAAAACAAATTTGCCGCCGTATCCTTGATGGGCAACACCTGTTGCCAGCTGTTGCGCACCAGTGAAATATTGGTGGTATCCATTACTTTTCCTTTTCTGAGTTAAAAAACAATTTTGTCCATTACTGCATCTGCTTTTATGTTGAAGGAGGCTGCATACTTTTCCGGCTCTTTGCCGTCCCATACTTTGCCATCCATAAGCATCGAGCTGCGCATCACCTCTGCAGGTACGGGAACATTTATTTTGAGTGCGGCCTGCTGGTACAAGCCAACCTGGTTGATCTGCTTCGCAATACCAGGATGGCCGGGTTCTTCTTTAAGCAATCCCCAGAGACTGAACTGGGTGAGAAACCACATGCCGTCTGAAAGATAAGGAAACGGCACCTTGCCCTCGTTATAAAATTTCATGTAATTCGGGTCATGCCATTTCTTGCCCAGGCCGCTTTCATAGTTTCCGTTGAAACGTGCCGCAATGACATCAGTCGGGGCATCGACATAGTCTTTATCCGAAATCATTTCCGCGACGAGTTCCCGGTTACCCTGTTCATCAACAAATTTTCCGGCCTCCAGCATGGCCATGATAAGTGCGCGCGCGGTGTTGGGATTTTTCTGCACAAACTCTGCAGTGGCGCCCAATACTTTCTCGGGATGGTCTGGCCATATATCTTGGGATGAGGCTACAGAAAAGCTCACCCTGTCAGCTATACCCCGCGCATTCCACGGCTCGCCCACACAAAATCCATCCACGCTTCTGACACGCGCATTCATCACCATCTGCGGCGGTGGAACGGTAATCGTTTTAACATCGGTGAGGGGATTGATACCATAACTGGCCAGCCAGTAGTAAAGCCACATCGCATGCGTACCGGTTGGGAAAGTGTGCGCAAAAGTGTACGCCTTTTCCCCGCGCGCCTTGACCAGGGTGGCCAGGGTCGCGCCATCGGTCACCCCGCTATCCTTCAGATGACTGGCCAATGAGATACCCTGCCCGTTGTTGTTGATCGTCATCAGCACGGCCATATCTTTTTTGGGGCCGCCTATACCCAGATGCACGCCGTACACCATGCCATAAAGCATATGCGCGGCATGCAACTCACCGGTCACCACCTTGTCGCGTATCGCCGCCCACGATGCTTCTTTCGACAGAATAATTTTGATGCCATATTTCTCGTCGAATTTCATCAGGGAAGCCACCACCAGGGAGGCACAATCGGTTAAGGGCATGAAACCTACCCTGACCTCTTTAAGTTCCGGTGTGTCACTGCCGCCAAATTTTTTCGCCGTATCAGCCATGATCGCACTCGGCTAAGAAGGTCAGCAGTTGTTCGCGCAGGTCGTAGTAGTCGGGATGCTCCAGCAGCATTTTGCGTGTGCGCGGACGCGGCAGGTTGATCTCAAGTATCTTGCCGACTCTGGCATTCGGACCATTGGTCATCATCACCACACGGTCGGCCAGCAAGATGGCTTCATCCACGTCATGCGTGACCATCATCGCGGTGACCTTGGTGCGCGTCCACACTTCCATCAGCACTTCCTGCAGGTCCCAGCGCGTCAGCGAGTCCAGCATGCCGAAAGGCTCATCCAGCAGCAGCATCTTGGGCGAGAGTGCAAACGCCCGCGCAATGCCCACGCGCTGCTTCATGCCGTTGGAGAGTTCGGAGGCTTTTTTATTCCACACATCGGCGAGGCCGACGCGGCTAAGATAGTTTTCAATAATATCCTTGCGCTCCTGTTTGCTCGCATGCGGATAAACCTGCTCCACGCCCAGACTGACATTTTCATGCGCGCTGAGCCAGGGCACCAGACTGGGCGCCTGAAACACGATGCCGCGGTCCGGCCCGGCCGCCTCAACTTCGCGTCCATCCAGCACGATGACACCTTCACTGATATCGTTAAGGCCGGCCATCATGGACAGCACAGTCGATTTGCCACAGCCGGAGTGGCCGATAACGGAAATGAATTCGCCCTTGCGAATCTTGAGTTCAAAATCGTCGACTACTTTGATCGGCCCTTTGCGTGACGGATATATTTTCGATACCCGAGAAAAATCCACATAGCGTTCCACATTCGGCGCGACATTGTTGCCAGTCTTCTGGCTCATAGCCTCACTATGTTCACGCGAGGTGTTGGGTAACACCGAAGGCAGGCTGACAACCTTGGCCTCTACCGCCGCATTTTTTTCCGCGCCAACTTTCATTAAATATTGGGTCACTTCGCGGCGAATACGTTTGAACTCGGGCGAATGATTGATCGCTGCGCGATCACGTGGTCGCGGCAGCGTGACGACAAACTCGGGGCCGAGTGTTGCATTTGGCCCGGGATTCAACGGAATAATCCGGTCGGCCATGATGATGCCTTCGTCCACATCGTTGGTGATCAGCACGACAGTTTTCTTCTCCTGACTCCAGATGCGGATAATTTCATCCTGCAATTTTGAACGGGTCAGCGCATCCAGTGCACTCAGCGGTTCGTCCAGCAACAGGATATCAGGCGAGGCTGCCAGCGCGCGTGCCACTGATACCCGCTGGCGCATACCGCCGGACAGCTCCGAGGGACGTTTATCCATCGCGGGAGTCAGGTTAACCATATCGATATATTTTTCGACTCGCGCGTTACGTTCCTCTTTACTGACATGTTGAAACGCCTGATCAACCGATAGCGCCACGTTCTGACGCACGGTCATCCACGGCATCAGGGAGTAATTCTGGAATACCACACCACGATCCGGCCCCGGCCCTGTTATGGGCTCACCGTTACGCAGCACGGCACCTGCATCGGCTTGCTGCAGACCGGCAATCAGCGAGATCAGGGTGGACTTGCCACTACCGGAAAAGCCGACAATGGCAACGAACTCACCTTCCCTGATTTGCAGGTTGATGTTATCCAGCACGACTGTGCGCTGTGCGCCCGTGCCATAGGATTTTGTGACGCCCTTGAATTCCAGGCTCGGCACACCGGCAGTTGGAGTTGAAACAACTTCGGCTGCTTCTTCGACTTTTAGTTGTGCGTTAAGCATGGTATTTTTCCTGAATTATCCTTCTTGATCTAATCACGCTTATTCTGTTCTTTGACCAAAGCTGGCCATTTGCTGCAGTGACTGCATCGTCCGGTCCAGCATGAAGCCTACAAAACCAATGGTAAATACAGCCACCATGATGCGTTCCAGCGACTGTGAGCTGCCGTTCTGAAATTCATCCCACACAAATTTACCCAGACCGGGATTTTGCGCCAGCATTTCGGCTGCAATCAGCACCATCCACGCCACACCCAGAGACAAACGCATACCGGTAAAAATGAGCTTGAGTGAGGACGGAATCACTATCTTCATTACTTTGGTGCGTGTGGAGAGGCGCAGCACTTTTGAAACGTTGAGCAAGTCCTTATCGATAGAAGCCACACCCAGCGCGGTATTTACCAGCGTCGGCCACATTGAACACAACGTAACGGTAAGCGCCGAGATAAGGAAGGACTTAGCGAACATCGGGTCTGCACTGACATAGAGCGCACTGACCACCAGCGTGACGATAGGCAGCCAGGCGAGCGGCGATACCGGCCTGAAAATCTGGATCAGCGGATTGAGGGCAGCCTGGATGGTTTTATTCAGGCCGCACAAAATACCGAGCGGTACCGCGATAATCGTGCCCAGCATAAAGCCTACAAACACAGTGTAGAGACTGGTAAATATCTGGTTAAGATAAGTCGGGTGTCCGGTGTACTGGATCTCGTCAAATTTCTGCCCCGGATTTTCGGCAAGGAATCTTGCCTTGCGCTCCTTCTGCCGTTCATGAAAGGCCTGCTCGCGCTCCTGCTCATTTTGATATTCCTGATACAAATTACCGGCCTGTTTCATGACCGCGATCGGCCCGGGCAACGTGCCCAGCGAGGTATGCACATAGCTGGCCCCGATAGGCCACAGGCCCAGAAATATGGCAATACCAAGTACAGGCGGCGCGATGCTGCGCAAGATCGTGCTGATCATCGAAACACCACCGGCATCTGTTTGCACACGTGCCCGCAGACGCTGAAACAGGGATGGCGATAGTTGTGTAATCGTATTCATTTTTTACCTCACAATTTCAATTAGCGCCCCGATTGATGCCGGGGCGTATTCTCTTGTTATAACTTCTCGTTACCCTTCAGGCCTATCTTGAATTTTTTGAGGTAATCGTTGGGCTTGCGTCCGTCGTAAACAATGCCGTCGATGAAGCCATCCTGTGGCCCCTTGAAGCCGGTCTCCTTGGCAAAATCAGGGAAGTCAGACGCCTTCATCTTGCCTTCGGCGATCAGTTCTTTTGCTGCGGCTGCATAGATCTCGGGACGATAGATTTCCTTTGCCATTTTGATATACCAGCTATCCGGCTTCGCTTCGTCGATCTGACCCCAACGGCGCATTTGTGTCAGGTACCACACCGCATCGCTATAGTACGGATAGGTTGCGTTGTAGCGGAAGAACACATTGAAGTCTGGTTCGGCACGCTTGTCACCTTTTTCATATTCGAAGGTGCCGGTCATGCTGTTGGCGATTACTTTCTCGTCTGCACCCACATAGTTAGGCTTGGCGATTATCTTTACCGCTTCCATGCGGTTCTTGTTGTTCTCCGCGTCGAGCCAGTAGCCGGCACGGATTATCGCCTTCACCACGTGGATGAGTGTGTTTGGATTTTTTTCAGCCCACTTTTTGGTGACGCCGAACACCTTCTCCGGATTGTTCTTCTGCACGTCATAGTCGGTTGCAACCGGCACACCGATACCCTTGAATACTGCCTGCTGGTTCCAGGGCTCACCCACGCAATAGCCATCGATCGTGCCCGCTTCCATCGTGGAAGGCATTTGCGGTGGTGGAGTTACAGACAATGGCACATCGGCCTTGATCGTACCACTGGTGTCACCCTTGGAAGGTGCATAGAAGCCGGGGTTCATGCCGCCCGCAGCGAGCCAGTAACGCAACTCGTAGTTATGCGTGGACACCGGGAACACCATGCCCATCTTGAAGGTCTTGCCTTGTTTCTTGTAATCGTCGACCACTTCCTTGAGATATTTCGGATCGATCGGATGCACCGGCACGCCATCTTTCATCGGCAATTTTTTCTTGAGTTCGGCCCACACCGCATTTGAAATGGTTATGCCATTACCATTCATATCCATACTGAGCGGGGTGATGATATCGGCCTTGGTGCCAAAGCCGATGGTGGCACCGATAGGCTGGCCGGCGAGCATATGTGCGCCATCCAGCTCACCTGTCACTACGCGGTCGAGCAGCACTTTCCAGTTTGCCTGCGCTTCCAGCGTGACAGAGAGCCCCTCGTCTTCGAAGTAACCTTTTTCGTAGGCAATTGCCAATGGCACCATATCGGTCAGCTTGATAAAACCAAATTTCAACGAAGGCTGCTCTGCCTTGCCGACAGCGGCACTGGCGTCAAGCATAGCAAGTGGCGCAATGCCACTTATAGCCAGCACGCAGGCTGCCAGCGCGGTATGCTTGAAAAAACCGCGACGGACTTTATTCTTATCCCCGAAAGAACCAGCCAACTCTTTTACTTTAGTGCTTTGCATTTTTTGCCTCCTTATATATAACAATTAATTTCAAAAAATTCATTTCAACGCTGCAAAACAAAAAGGCATCCGACTACGCTTATGCATAGTGAGACGCCTTTGTCTTTATTACCCTTCGCCGAATCGCCGTTGACCCGTTGATAGTTATTACTAAGCAACTGCCGTGCCAGACCCTTAATTTCTTATAATTAGGTAAAATTAATCATATAGATATTGAATAAATCCATATTTTAAAACTAAAGCTTTCAGGTATATTTTGCCCTTCTCTGGTGCAACACAGCGACCCATTAAAGTGCCTGGTTGTAGTTATGCACCTTTCATCTGCTCAACTCCTTGGCAAAAATAATCGCCTCGGCAATCTCAGCCAAGCGCTTGCCTTTGCTCATCGCCATACTGCGCATACGTTTGTAGGCCTCTTCCTCGCTAAAGCCATGGTCGGCCATCAAGATCCCCTTTGCGCGATCCACTTGTATACGATCACTCAGCTGGCTCTTTGCCTGTTTCAATTCATCCCGCAGTCGCTTGTGCTCTGCAAAACGCGCCGCCGCCACCTGGATAATGCCGCTCAGGTCTTCGCCTTGTATTGAGTGCGCCACATAGGCACTCACACCGGCTCGCATTGCCTTCTGAATACTGGATTGATCCTTTTGCGCGCTCAGTACCACCACCGGTTTGTCCAGCGTGGTAGACATCAGGCTGATTTGCTCCAGGGTGTCACGTCCCGGTGCATCCGCATCCATGATGATGACATCGGCTGACGCGGCTTGTATGGAGTGCTCATCCACCTGCTCCCAGGCCAATATACCCACGACATAGAATTCGGACAACTCAAGGCTGGCCTTGAGCCACGCTGCCCGATCAACCACATCATCAATTATTAGAATTCGTTTCAATTTATTTCTCTATATTAGTCATCTAACATACAGTAGCAAGATGCGAGCCAATAAGATTAACTGCTTAAAAACAATGCCCTAAGATTCCTTAAAAGATATAAGCGCACCATATCTGTGCCCACATGATTTTTGAATTCAATGCATGCACCGCAAAAAACATTTAAATACCTTATTGGTGCATGAAAATATTTTCCATAAAAAAATAACGTATGCCAAACTCATTTAGGCATGAGCGATTGCATATACATTTTCTTTATGCAGCAATGGCTTCATATCATGGAAGCTAATCAATCTTTAAATAAATTTTCTAGTGGCATGCTGATTGCTTATGGATTCCTATGACTAATTAAGGTGGGCATAGAAACCATGAAGAAAAACAAACAAGGATATTTGGGGAAATATCGTGAGATTATTTTTGCTGTTGCGCTGTTTGTCGTGTTGGATCTTTCAGTACTTATACTGAATTTTTATACCTCTTATGAAGTTTCTGATGATGCCCTTTCCATTAACCTGGCGGGTAGACAACGCATGCTCTCGCAAAGAATAACCAAAAGTTTATTGATCGCAGAAAGCAATG
>JANXWX010000169.1 GCA_025350915.1 Nitrosomonadales bacterium | reverse complement strand
CATTCAACTTCGGATTGTCACGCATGGTTTCTGCAGCGGCACGTACGGCTTTTTGATCGCGAGGTGAGAAGGCGCGGAGAGCATGTTGTATGCGGTTACCCAGCTGTGACAATACCTTGTCCGGTACGTCGGTAGGATTCTGCGTTACGAAATATACGCCGACACCTTTGGAGCGTATCAGTCGCACTACCTGCTCTATTTTGTCGATAAGCGCAGCAGGCGCATCTGTAAAGAGCAAGTGCGCTTCATCAAAGAAAAATACCAGTTTGGGTTTATCGAGGTCTCCGGCTTCCGGCAGATGTTCGAAGAGCTCAGACAACATCCAAAGCAGCATGGTGGAATAGACCTTGGGCGATTGCATCAGTTTGTCAGCGGACAATATATTGATCAAGCCATGCCCTTTGCTGTCTGTTTGCATCAGGTCATCAATATTCAGCATGGGCTCGCCGAAGAAATGCCCTGCGCCCTGGGATTCAAGCTCAAGCAGGCCGCGTTGAATAGCGCCGATGCTGGCTGTGGAAACATTGCCGTATTCTGTCGTAAAATTCTTCGCATTTTCACCGATGTATTGAACCATGGCGCGCAGATCCTTGAAATCGAGCAGCAGCATGCCTTCATCATCGGCAATTTTAAACACCAATGTCAGCACGCCCTGTTGCACGTCGTTCAAATTAAGCATGCGTCCTATCAGTTGTGGCCCCATGTCTGAGACAGTCGCGCGCACTGGGTGTCCCATTTCACCAAATACATCCCAGAAGGTAACGGGGTAAGCACGATGTTCAAAGGCTTCAAGCTTGAGTTGAGTTACACGCGCGGTTACTTTCTCATTGCCACCGCCGATTTTCGAAATCCCGGAGAGGTCGCCCTTGATGTCAGAGAGGAAAACCGGCACGCCGATCTGGCTGAATGATTCGGCCAAAGATTGCAACGTTACAGTTTTACCCGTGCCGGTTGCGCCGGTAATGAGGCCGTGGCGATTGGCCATGGCAGGGAGCAGAAATAATTCCAGTTCGGAATTTTTGGCTATCAACAGGGGAGAGGTCATGAGTATCCTGATTTAAAGGTTGCTTGTAAAAAACACTATTTTAAGATTGCGCCGAATACTTTGCCTAACAGCTTGCTACCCTGCTCAAGCGGGTTGGTACGGATCGCTTTTTCTTCATCGGCTATCAGCAGAAACAATCCGGCCAATGCACGTTGGGTAATATAATTATCCAGGTTGGCCTGGCTGTCGTCGATCAGGCCAAAACGGGATGCACTGGCAGCGAGCTGATTATATTTTTGTGCCACGTCAACTTTTGCAGTTGCCTGTTGTACGACGGGCAGGAATTTCGCCGTTAATTTTTTCGACGTTTTTTCACGAAAGTAATCCGTCGCAGCAGAGTCGCCTCCGCTGAGGATACCTTTTGCATCTTTCAGCGTCATTTCCTTAACTGCAGCCAACAGCAGGTTTCTTGCTTCCGGTACGGCCGCTTCTGCGGCACGGTTCATCGTTAGCACCAGTTCATCGGCATATCTGCCCATGCCAAAATTGTGCATGGCGTGATCAATTTTTTGCAAAGAGTCGGGTAGCGGTATTTTTACCCTGTCATTGGCAAAGAAACCATCCTGTTTGCCCAGTGCACCCACCGCATTGGCCGTGCCTTTGTTGAGGGCTTCTTTCAAGCCGGCAGTAACATCGCTATTGGACAGTTTATCGAAGCTGATGGCGTTGGCTTGGAGGTTGGTCATCAATAACAGCAGTGACAGTATTAATGTGCGCATAAATCCATTTGATTTATCAAAACTATTTGTAGATATTCAAAATGTAAAATTAAATTGATCTTGAACCAAGACTATTCAGCCATTGTATCAGGCAATGTTTATTTAATGATTTTGATTTTATCAAAAAGCATTTTGCCAGCTACAGCCGCAGACTATTTTATTTGGACAGGTGGAACATGTTGTGGGCAGAATCAGCCACAGTACATTCACAATCCAGCTGCATTAGTAAGCTACTTTCTTTCGCCGGGGCCGAATAATTCCCCAGGCGCATATACAACCTGCACCGCACCACCCACGGCACTGAA
>JANXWX010000160.1 GCA_025350915.1 Nitrosomonadales bacterium | reverse complement strand
TAAAGAAGAGCGTTCACCCGGTAACCATGAGCTTGAGCACCGCCTGCGCGCGCTGATGCGCTGGAATGCGATGGTGATTGTGCTGAATGCAAACAAGGATTCTTCCGAGTTGGGCGGTCACATCGCCAGTTTCGCTTCTGCGGCCACTTTGTATGACGTGGGTTTCAACCATTTTTTCCACGGCAAGACTGATACACACGGTGGTGATCTGGTTTACTTCCAGGGTCACTCCTCTCCCGGTGTGTATGCACGTGCCTTTATGGAAGGCCGCCTCAGCGAAGAGCAGCTATATAAATTCCGCCAGGAAGTGGATGGCGGCGGTCTTTCCTCTTATCCTCATCCCTGGTTGATGCCTGATCTGTGGCAGTTCCCCACCGTGTCGATGGGACTGGGCCCGTTAATGGCGATTTATCAGGCGCGCTTTATGCGTTATCTGGAGCATCGTGAACTGGTAAAAACAGATGGCCGCAAGGTGTGGGCTTATCTGGGCGACGGTGAAACCGACGAACCCGAATCTCTCGGCGCGATTTCGATGGCCGGGCGCGAGAGCCTCGACAATCTGATCTTTGTGATCAACTGTAACTTGCAGCGCCTCGATGGCCCGGTGCGCGGCAACGGCAAAATCATACAAGAGTTGGAAGGTGTATTCCGCGGTGCGGGCTGGCATGTGATCAAGGTAGTGTGGGGCGGCCAGTGGGATCGTTTGCTGGCAAAGGACAAGACGGGACTATTGTTGAAGCGCATGGAAGAAGTGGTCGACGGTGAATACCAGACTTACAAATCCAGAGATGGCGCGTATGTTCGCAAACACTTCTTTGGTCACTATCCGGAGTTGCTGGAGCTGGTTGCCGATATGTCTGACGATGAAATCTGGCACCTGAATCGCGGCGGTCACGATGTGCACAAAGTATTTGCCGCCTATGCGGAAGCCTCCAGGCATAAGGGTCAACCTACCGTCATCCTGGCCAAGACCGTCAAAGGTTACGGCATGGGCGAAGCGGGTGAAGGCCAGAACATTACGCATCAGCAGAAGAAGGTTAATGTGGAAGCGCTGCGCCATTTCCGCGACCGTTTCAATATTCCGGTAAGTGATGAACAGCTGCCAAACTTGCCCTTCGTTCGCCCTGCAGAGGACAGCCTGGAAATGGCCTATCTGCGTGAACGCGGCAAGGCGATGGGCACAGTACCAGTACGCAAGCCGGTAGCGCAAGCGTTGCAAATACCGCCACTGGAAACCTTTGAGGTGTTGCTGAAAAGCACAGAAGCCCGTGAAATTTCGACCACCATGGCATTCGTGCGACTGCTCGGCATCCTGGTAAAAGACAAGAATGTAGGCAAGCTGGTTGTGCCGATTGTGCCGGATGAATCGCGCACCTTTGGTATGGAAGGTTTGTTCCGCCAGCTCGGTATTTTCTCGCAGGTGGGTCAGCTTTACACACCGCAAGATTCAGAGCAGTTAATGTTCTACAAAGAAGACAAGACCGGACAGATTTTGCAGGAAGGTATTAACGAAGCAGGTGGTATGGCCGACTGGATTGCCGCTGCCACTTCTTATGCCAACCACGGCGTGGCAACGATACCATTCTTTATCTATTACTCCATGTTTGGCTTTCAGCGTATTGGTGATCTGGCCTGGGCAGCGGGAGACATGCGTGCACGCGGCTTCCTGGTCGGCGGAACGGCGGGACGCACCACACTGAACGGCGAAGGTCTGCAGCACCAGGATGGCCATAGCCATCTGGTTGCCGCAACGATTCCTAACTGTATTGCCTATGACCCAACCTTTGCTTACGAGCTGGCGGTGATTGTGCAAGACGGTATGCGCCGCATGCATCAGGAACAGGAAGATGTGTACTACTACCTCACCGTGATGAACGAGAATTACGCGCATCCTGCCATGCCCAAAGGTGCCGAGGCCGGCATCATCAAGGGTATGTACCTGTTCAGCGAAGGCAAAGCCAAAACAGAGAAATCGCCTAAGGTGCAACTGCTCGGTAGCGGCACCATCCTGCGCGAATCGATTGCCGCAGCGGAGATGCTGGAAAAAGATTTTGGCGTGGCCGCAGATATCTGGAGCGTCACCAGCTTCAACGAACTGCGCCGCGACGGTCTCGATGCCGAGCGCTGGAACATGCTGCACCCGGAAGCGAAGCAGCGCATCAGCTATGTGGAAGAATGTCTGGGCAAACGCAGCGGCCCGGTGATCGCCTCTACCGATTACATGAAGTCGTATGCGGACCAGATTCGCGGCTTCCTGCCCAAGCGTTTCAAAGTGCTGGGCACCGATGGTTTTGGCCGCTCGGATACGCGCAAGAAACTGCGCGGCTTCTTTGAGGTTGATCGCAACTACATCGCCGTGGCTGCCCTGAAGGCACTGGCCGAAGAGGGCGCCATCGCCGCGAGCGAAGTCACCCGCGCGATCAAGCTCTATAAACTCAATCCAGAAAAACCGAATCCGACTACCGTGTAATCGGGGGAGATAAAACATGGCAGAAATGAAACAAGTAACCGTACCGGATATCGGCAATTACAAAGATGTTCCGGTGATCGAGGTGATGGTAAAGGTGGGTGATGCCGTCAAGGCAGAGCAATCGCTGATCACGCTGGAAACCGACAAGGCCACGATGGATGTACCTTCACCATTCGCTGGCGTTGTAAAAGAAATCAAAATCAAAGTGGGCGATACCGTGTCTGACGGCAGCTTGATTATGGTGATCGAAGCAACCGGTGCCACTGCAACCCCGGCTGCAGCACCAGCGGCCGCACCGGCAAAAGCGGCACCTGCGGCAGCGGTGACAGTCGCAGCTGCTCCAACTCCGGCACCTGCACCCATTGTCGCTGCCGCACCAACGAGCAGCGCGAGTACCGGCAAGGCCCACGCGAGTCCCTCGGTGCGTAGCTTTGCGCGCGAGCTTGGTGTAGACCTTACCCTGGTTAAGGGCACGGCTGTAAAGGGTCGTATCAGCAAGGACGACGTGCAGAATTTTGTGAAGTCAGCCCTGTCGCAACCGCGTGGTGCTGCCGGTGGAACGGGTGGTGTGCAGGTGCTGGCAATGCCGGTAATCGACTTTGCCAAGTTTGGCGCAATCGAAACGCAGCCGCTATCGCGCATCAAGAAGATTTCCGGCGCCAATCTGCACCGCAACTGGGTCAGCATTCCGCATGTTACCCAGTTTGACGAAGCAGATATCAGCGAAATGGAAGCCTTCCGCAAGGAAATCGGCGCCGAGTATGCCAAGCAGAACATCAAAATTACACCACTGGTCTTTATGCTCAAGGCCGTGGTTGCCGCGCTGCAAAAATTTCCCGAGTTCAATGCCTCGCTGGATGCCAGCGGCGAAAATCTGGTGCTGAAAAAGTATTACCATATCGGTGTTGCGGTCGATACCCCGAATGGCCTGATGGTGCCGGTGCTGCGCGATGTGGATAAAAAAGGCATCATCCAGTTGGCAAAAGAGCTGGGCGAAATCAGCGCAAAGGCGCGCGAGCTGAAGATCAGCGCCGCTGATATGCAGGGCGGTTGTTTCTCCATTTCAAGCCTTGGCGGCATTGGCGGTACAGCATTTACGCCGATTATCAATGCGCCGGAAGTGGCGATCCTTGGTGTGTCAAAGGCAAGCATGAAGCCGGTGTATCAGGACGGCCAGTTTGTGCCGCGCCTGATGTTGCCGCTGTCGTTGTCGTATGACCATCGCGTGGTTGACGGCGCATCCGGTGCGCGCTTTACCCAATACCTTGCCGGTGTGTTAACTGATATCCGCCGTCTTGCGCTTTAATATCCGGCACAACAGGCATTAACCCTTCAGTGAAAAATACGGCGCCCATCGGTATTTTTGGTGGCACGTTTGACCCGATACACCATGGTCATCTGCGCCTGGCGCAGGAAGCGCTCGAACAATGCAGCATGAGCGGGATACGTTTTATTCCCAGCGGTACGCCACCGCATCGTACGGTGCCGCTGGCGACTGCAGAGCATCGCTTGAGTATGGTGCGTTTGGCGATCCACGGTCAACCCGGATTTGCCGTTGATGAACGTGAAGCTCACCGTACTGAAAAATGTTATAGCTTCGATACCTTCAGCGCGCTACGTGCAGAGCTGGGTGCCGAACAACCGCTGTGTTTGTTGCTGGGCAGCGATGCTTTTTTGCAGTTTCACACCTGGCATCAGTGGCGTCAGCTCATTGAGCTGACGCACCTGGTGGTGATGCAGCGGCCAGGCCGCCCGGTGGGCAATGTCATCGCCCAGGCAGATGCAACTTTACGCCAGCAGTATGGAACACGGCTGGCGCCTTCACCCCGGCTGTTGCATGAATCCCCCGGAGGCCACATAGTGGTACTGGATATGCCGCAACTGGACATTTCCGCAACTGATATACGCAGTCGTGCCGCGCAAAATAAAAACCTGCGCTACCTGCTACCGGATTCAGTTGCACATTACATTCACACACATAAGTTGTACAAATCATGATCACTCTAGAAGATAAAACCCAGGCTATCGTCGATGCCCTGGAAGAAATAAAAGGTAACGATATTGTCGTTATCGATACCAGCAAAAAAAGCACACTGTTTGATCGCATGATCATCGCCAGTGCAAACTCTAACCGGCAAACCCGCGCGTTGGCTCACAACGTGGTGAAAAAGCTCGAAGAACGCGGCGTGACGATCTACAGCACCGAAGGTGAAAAAAGCGGTGAGTGGGTACTCATTGATCTGGGCGAAGTGCTGGTGCACGTGATGCAACCCGGCGTGCGCATGTATTACAGCCTGGAAGAGCTATGGAGCAAGCACCCACCTGCAGCACCTGCAAAACCTTAACTTCAAAAACTTTTTACCACAAAAAAACACAGGGGGCACAGAGATGGTTGAGGAATTATTCAATGCAGCGCTTCTGCCTGGAAATTGGAGCAATTAATTGTCAGTAAAGTCTGCTGTTGTAATCTCTGTGTTCTCTGTGGCTAGGTTTTAAGTTTTTTTGTCATCCCAACTATGAAACTCATTATCCTTGCCGTAGGCCACAAAATGCCGTCCTGGATAGCGGAAGGCTTTAACGAATACACCAAGCGGATGCCGCGTGAGGCAAAAGTTGAGCTGGTGGAAATAAAACCGGAGCCGCGCACCACCGGTAAAACGGTGGTGCAAATCATGGAAGCCGAAGCACAGCGCATTCGTGCCGCGCTGCCACAAGATGCCTTGCGTATCGTGCTGGATGAACGCGGCAGCCACTGGAGCACCAAGCAGCTTGCGCAGCAAATGGAGGACTGGCTCGGTGGCGGGCGCGATGTCGCGTTTGTTATCGGCGGCGCCGATGGCCTGCACGAATCCATTCGTAGCTCTGCCAATCAGTTATTGGCCCTCTCGGCCATGGTGCTGCCGCACGGCATGGTGCGCGTGCTGCTGGCCGAGCAGCTCTATCGTGCGCACAGCCTGTTAAATAACCACCCCTATCATCGCGAATAATTATTTCTGGTAATTGTTTGTATTGACTGGATAATTTACATATTTTGAGCGAAGAGTTATATCTTGCATTAGACCAATTTATCTATTGTAAAAGACTATGTAAGTAGTTAATATGCTTCGCTTGTTGAGTGGGAAATGTTTGATTTTTTCTCTAATTGTTTGTCTTTGATTTCGTTTAATGAATGAACTGGCGATGCTCAATGAATCATGTTTGTTTAGAAACTATAGTAAATAAAGGGGATTTTATGACAATTAAATTTGCATACCGTGCGCTTTCCTTGGTGTCGTTGCTGTTGATGCTAGCTTCCTGTGGCGGCGGTGGTGGATCTACAGCCGCGAGAACAGGCACTATGCCATGCTTGTGGGGGACGTCAACCTGGAATAGTGGATGTACCTGGGGTTCTTGAATCTGTTTAGTAATAATTGAAAATAATTTAATTTTAATAAAGCGTGAAGCTCATGAAATTTAGTAAAAAGAATACATGTATGCAGCAAGTAGATGACAATCTATCGAGAAAATTTACATTGGGGCAGTATTTTGCTGCAGTCTGTGCGTTGTTGTCGTGTGTTGCGGTAATTTCTTATGCTGCAACCATAACTCAGCTAAATATATTTACAGATGGTCAGCCTATATCGGCGCAATCTGTTAACAATAATTTTGCATATATTCAAACAAATTTAGATGCGATAAATACTTCCATTTCGAATGGGGCTGCGGCTGTTAGAAGTGTAGCAACGGGTGGGACAGGCGCAAATACAGCTGCGGTAGCACTGGCAAATTTAGGCGGGGTAGGAGCCGGACAGCGTTGGTATGATCGTACAAATTCAGCTGCGGGTTTCGGATCTAATCAAATTTTAAGAGCCGCGAATGTTAATTTGGTGAATAATACTGCTAGGCCAATTCAGCTAGCAATAGGTGTGATATATAACGGAGTATCCGACCTAATAGAAGCGACTCTTATTGTTGATGGTGTTGCTATAGGGTACATAAAGGGAGGCGGTTCTGCTTATGCATTACAAGTTGTCACTTTAACGGGTATGATTCCTTCGGGGTCTACATATCAATTAGCCATAGTAAATGGAGCAATTAATTTTTGGTCTGAATTTAGTTAAAATTTGCTGTATTGGTGAAGATAGGATTTATGAATCGCCATTAATTGACACAGAATGTTTAAACAAGTGTTCAGGTTACTTTTGGGTAGGTGAGTTATGGGATTTTCCACGTAACATTTAGTTATTGAGTAAACCTTCTTTGCTCAACACCACCTACCATCACTAAAAAAGTACCGCTTTAGCAACCTAGAAAATTTAAGGTATGCTACCAGCATGCCTAATTCGCCATTCATTTACCTTGCTTCACAAAGTCCCCGCCGCAGCGATCTGCTTAAACAGATTGGCATCAGCTTTCAATCCCTTTTATTGCGTGACGATCCGCGCCATCTTGCGGAAATCGATGAAACTCCCCTGATCAATGAATCTGCAACTGACTATGTGCAGCGTGTCTGCCTGCTTAAGGCTGAAGCGGCGCGGGAATCGATGATCTTCAGAGATTTACTACCGGCCCCTGTGCTTGCCGCTGACACAACCATCGCGCTGGACAATCAAATCATCGGTAAGCCTTGCGACGATAATGACGCCGGTACCATTTTGCGTTTATTATCTGGTCGTCAGCATCAGGTGTTAACGGCCGTTGCCGTCAAATTTCATCAAAGAATTGAATTACGCTTGTCGGTTACTCGCGTGACCTTTGAACAACTCAGCG
>JANXWX010000117.1 GCA_025350915.1 Nitrosomonadales bacterium | reverse complement strand
GCCGGCTGGCAAGGGGTAAAATCACTTTTTTGCTTGCAAGCTGTATTAAGGAATGCCTTCTATTGGTCAGACCTACCCGATTGTACTATCCCAATTCAATAATTGACAATGGTAGATTTGTCACGATTTTTAACTGGTAGTGATGTAAATGAATGTATCTTCTGGCGGGGGCCGTTCTCTAGACCGTGTAAGTATTCCTGGAACTTGGCGACAAATTGTATTGATACTCCGGTCTTTTGAAAATTCAGTGCATCCGGGTAGCCGCTGGATTTTGTATTGTTGTGCCAGATAGTTGCCCACTGGCTGACTCGTGTTATTTCCTTCTCGTCCAGTTCTTGCATAGCCGTTTGTGAGGCTTGCCAGAAGGAGTTGTGTGAACTATTGATGTGTATTTGGGTGATAGTGGCGCAGTTTGTGGCACTGCAAAGCAGTAACCAGTGCCTGGCTGGTGTTGCGTGCCTGCTGAAAAATATACAGGCAATGCGTATGTGCAGTTTCATCGGTGAGCTGCAGCGAAATTTTATTGTGCAGGTTGGGCATGTCTGGCTTGGTAAATGAATTGATTTCTTGCTGTAGCAGGTGACTAAATGCGTAGCCGTATTCTGTCACGTTCTTTTCCATAAAGTTTCTGCTTGACCCGCACCACGATTGAGTACGCGGCTCAGCACGAACAATAAATCCGACAAACGATTCAGGTAAGGCAGGCAATTAGCGGGTGCTTCTTCGCTATGCATCAGTTGTACAAGGTCGCGTTCGGCGCGGCGTGCGACGGTACGGGCGACGTGGCATTGGGAGGCAGCGCGTGTCCCACCTGGCAGGATAAACTCTTTTAGCGGTGGCAGGTCTTCATTGTATTTCGCGATGGCCGCATCCAGCTTCGCGAGTTTTTCATCGGAGAAGGGGGCGGCAGGATAGGCCAAGGTTCCACCGAGGTCGAACAGGTCGTTTTGTATTTCCAGCACGAGTTCGTGCACCCCAGTCGTTAGCGATTCGCATAGTAGCAAACCAAGATGACTGTTCAGTTCGTCAACGCTGCCGAGGCAATGTATGCGCGCACTATCTTTGTTAACACGGCTGCCGTCGGCGAGACCGGTGGTGCCTTTATCGCCGGTGCGTGTGACGATTTTGCTGAGTCTGTTTGCCATATTGTTCCTTAAATTTTTTCCAGACAAGTGAAGTAAATACCAACATCCGGCCCGGTACCATTACGCTGCGCCTGCCACAGCATTTCATTCAGACACTCCATCATCTTGTGCAATGCATCGTGTTCATTCCGGTATTGTGCAGTGAGTCGCTGGAAGTGCGCACGGATGCCGGGTGGCTGGTCGATGGATATCTGTTCCTGCATGGTCAGGTGCATCATCAGGTGCAGAAAGGGATTGGGTTCGCCATTTTTAGGTGCATAGTCCTTGGACTTGAATTGGTCAGGATTGCTCAGCAGTTCATGGTACTCGGGATGTTTGATGATCAGCTGTGCCACCATATCTTCCAGTGGTGTTAGCACTGCAGCATCACGATGTTTGCGCCAGCTGTCGTAAAGAAAATTGCGGGCATCGTCCCGGCTTGGGTTGAACATCAGGATTCCTTCTTTTTGTACTCGCACAGATTTTCAATAATGCACTGTCCACATTTAGGTTTGCGTGCCTGGCAAATATAGCGCCCATGCAATATCAGCCAGTGATGTATATCCTGTTTGAATTCGTCAGGTACAAATTTAATCAGCTTGTTTTCCACCTCGACGACATCCTTGCCGGTTGCGATACCGGTGCGGTTGGAGACGCGGAAAATATGTGTATCCACCGCAATTGTCGGGTGGCCAAAAGCGGTGTTGAGCACCACATTGGCAGTTTTACGACCGACGCCGGGTAAACTTTCCAGCGCCTCGCGCGTCTGCGGTACTTCGCCTTTGTATTGATCCAGCAAGATTTTGCAGGTCAGCATAATATGTTTTGCTTTGGTCTTGTACAGGCCAATACGCTGCACATACTCACGTAACTTTTCTTCGCCAAGAGCAAGTATTGCCTGCGGTGTATTGGCCACCGGGTAGAGCAGGCGTGTTGCCGCATTTACGCTGATGTCGGTTGCCTGTGCAGATAGCAGCACGGCAATCAACAGTTCAAAAGGTGAGTGGAATACCAGTTCCGTGGTGGGATGCGGGTTCTGCTGTTGCAGGCGCAAGAATATTTCCCGGCGCTTGGTTGGATTCATAAGTTATGCCGTACGTACATTGGCGCTATGTATTTTAATCATTTTTGCCTTTTGCTCGCCGCGCAGGTTTAGGTAGTTTTTACCTGCAATCAGCATGCCTAGCCCAATGAAGGCGCCGGGTGGCAAGATTGCAAGCAGGAATCCATGGTAATCAGGAATAACGTTAATCACCCAGCCTTTGGCCATCTCGCCCACTGCCAGATCAAGCCCCGAGAGCAGCGTGCCATGACCGAATATTTCGCGAATTCCACCTAACAGAGTCAGTACTGCTGTCAGCCCCATACCCATTGCAAAACCATCCAGCGCAGCCGGCAAAACCGGATTTTTACCGGCGAAGGCTTCAATACGGGCGAGCACTATGCAGTTGGTCACGATCAGCGGAATGAATATACCGAGCACGAGGAACAGGCTATACATATAGGCATGCATCAAATACTCCACCACGGTAACCAGCAATGCGATAACCAGAATGTAAACCGGAATGCGCACTTCATTAGGTACGTAATTGCGTATCGGTGAAATAGTTGCCCCGCTGAGTGTCATCACCAGGGTTGTGGCGAGCCCCAGGCTAAAGGAATTGACCACCGAGTTACTCATTGCCAGAAGTGGGCACATACCGAGCAGTTGCACCACGCCGGTGTTCTGCTTCCACAGGCCGTTATACAGAATATCTTTGGTTTCCTGAAGGTTCATGGTGTTGCCTCTTTTTTGCTTGGATTTGTTACGAATAATTTATCACGATTTTCTTCAAAATAATGCAGCGCTTTATTTATCGCTTTAACTACGGCACGAGGTGTGATGGTAGCACCCGCCATATAGTCGAACTGGCCTCCATCCTTCTTAACTTTCCAATCTTCTTCCTGGAAACGTTCGTGTGAGGTATTAGCAAACAAATTAATCCATTTGTTTTTGGCGATATCAATATAGTCGCCCAGACCCGGTGTTTCCTTGTGCGTCACCACACGCACTCCAGTAATGAAGCCACTGTAATTGATTGCCACAATCATGCCGATTTTACCACTGTAGCCATCTGGTGCAATCGACTCCAGCACGACTACGGAAGGTTGCCCATGCAGGAGACCACGATACGCGATTGTACCCTGAGTGGTTCCGAGTTCCGGGCTTGCAGGCAGGTTGATTGTGTCATTGATCAGGTCGTTGTCATACAGTATTGCAGGTACTACTTGATTGATCAGTTTGAGTTTGGCAGCATCTTCGCTCTGCGCAATCAGTTCGTGTGTCACACTATAGGTAAAGGCCAGTATTGCCGTGGCTATCACGGTAAAGAACAGCAGATTGAGTGCGGTTCTGAGCGTGGCTTTGGCCAGGCGTTTCATTTGTTTCCCTTCTTGCCAAACACTTTTGGCTGGGTGTAGGCATCAATCAGCGGCACGCATATATTCATTAATAGCGTAGCAAAAGCAATGCCATCGGGGAAGCCGCCAAATACGCGAATAACATAAGTGAGGAAACCTGCACCTGCAGCAAAGATGAATTTGCCGCGTATTGTTGTCGGGCTGGTCACGGGGTCGGTAAGAATGAAGAAAGCCCCCAACATTGCTGCACCAGAGAACAAGTGAAACAGGGGCGGGGCATAGTGGCTGGCATCTGCCAGATGAAATAAGCCGGCAGTGGCAAACAGCGCAAGCAGAAATGTCACCGGCAGATGCCAGGTAATAATGCGGTTTGCCAGCAAATACGCGCCACCCGCGACATAAGCAAGCGCCACCATTTCACTGCCGCGTCCGCCCAGATAGCTATAGATGGGCTCTTTGACAATTTCCGCCATGGCATGTCCTGAATGCAAATGGGTCTTTAAATTATCCAGCGGAGTGGCCATGCTCACCGCATCCAGCGATACCCCGTTAGGCAATAACCCGGCAAATATATATTGCAGTTGATCGATAAAACCCAGTTCAAGTTGCCCCATGCCTTGGGGTGCAATCCAGCTGGTCATGTGAGAAGGGAAAGAGATAATCAATACCGCATATCCCACCATGGCGGGATTAAAAGGATTGCTTCCCAAGCCACCATACAGATGTTTTGATATGCTGATGGCAAACATCGTACCCACCACCACGAGCCACCATGGCGCCAAGGGCGGAATAGAGAGTGCCAGCAGCCATGCTGTAAGCAAAGCACTATTGTCGCGGAGGAAAGGTAAAACGGGGCGCTGACGCAGTTTCAGCATTACGGCTTCAGTAGCCAGAGCAGTCAGGCTGGCAAGAGTAATAGAAATTAAAATAGCAGGTCCAAAATACCAGGCATAGATCGCAATGCCTGGAGTCAAGGCAAGTAACACCTTGAACATGATTTCACGGACGCTGCCAGCATGGGTAATGAATGGTGAGAACATATTACTCCTTGGGCACTTCGGTTTCAGGGCGCGCAATTTCGCGGACTTGCGCGCGCAGTGCTTCTATCGTTGTTGTGTCGCTGTTACTGCCCTCTGCTTGTGATTTGGTTGCGGCTTCCTTGGCGGCCCGGGCCGCTTTTTCCTTCAATGCCAGTTTTTCTGCTTTTTCCTGTTTTTCTCGCTCGATGCGTAGCAAGTGAAATTCATGGCGTTCGCGGGCAATATCGGCTGAATCTTTCTCGCGTTCATTTGCCCATATTTCACTTTTTGCAAAACGATAATACTGCACAAGTGGAATATTGCTGGGGCACACATAGCTGCATGCGCCGCACTCAATACAATCGAAGAGATTGAATTCCTGCGCTTTGCCGAAATTTCTGGATTTTGAAAACCAGTAAAGATCCTGTGGCTGCAACTCGGCCGGGCATACTTCCACACAGCGTGTGCAACGAATGCAGGGTAACTCAGGGGGAGGCGGCGGAAACAAGGCGGGAGAAGATGCGATGATGCAATTGGTTGCCTTGGTTACTGTCACCTTGTCTGAAGGTAGTTGAACACCCATCATTGGCCCGCCCATAATATAAGCGGTAGTGCCCGTTTTTGTTCCCGCGAGTGCCACAAGCTCATGCACTGGCGTGCCGATCAATGCCTCGAAATTTTGTGCATGTTGCACGTTGCCGGCCACGGTAATGATGCGTGAAATAAGCGGCTCGCCATGGGCTATGGCGCGATGTGCGCTATAGGCGGTAGCGACATTGAAACACTGCACACCCAGATCGGTGGAACGCATACCTGCAGCGACTTCAATTCCGGTAAGTACACGTATTAATTGTTTGGCTCCACCACCGGGATATATAGTTGGAACTGCGACTACTTCAAGTTTCCTGTAAGAACTGGCACTGACAGCTAACTGCATCGCAGCTATCGCTTCTGGCTTGTTGTCCTCAATGCCTATCAGCACTTCATCAGCATCGAGCATGTGCCGCAGCATCTCTGCACCCTGTACGATTTCATCCGCACGTTCACGCATCAGCATATCGTCGCAGGTTATAAAAGGTTCACATTCGGCACCGTTCAAAACCAGGGTTTTTACTTTTTTCTTGCCAGGGCGAAGTTTGAGATCGCTTGGGAATACGGCGCCACCCAAACCCACCACGCCGGCAAGTTTCAACAGTTTACGCAACTCTTCAGGGGTGGTGGTCAGATAATCGGTTTTGACACGCGGTATCCATTCATCTAGTCCGTCGGGCGTAAGTGTAATGCACAAATCCGGCAGGCCCGATGGGTGGGCAACCACCTGCATATCAATAGCGGTTACGGTGCCTGATGTGGGTGAGTGTACCGCGCTGGATACACTGCCCTCCGGCATTCCGAATAACTGCCCTTTAAGTACGCGATCACCTACCTTTACGGCGGGTTTTGCACAGTTGCCGGCATGCTGGTGCAAGGGGACTACCAATCTGCTCGGTAGTCCCGCCTGCACAATCGGGCTTTGAGTGGATTGTTCCTTGTGTGTGGGGGGGTGTACCCCGCCATTAAAGTGGTAGAGCTTTCTCATTGGTATATCAGCTCAATTTGGCCATGTTGTTGGCGGCACTCGGGTTCGATGCCGACGGATACCGAAATTTCCAGGTCGTAATATTTTCCTGGATAGGGACCATGATGATGCAATCAACCGGGCAGGGTGCGATGCACAATTCACAACCCGTGCATTCGGACTCAATAATCGTATGCATCTGTTTGGCTGCACCGGATATGGCATCAACCGGGCAAGCCTGGATGCAGAGCGTACAACCGATACAGGTGTATTCGTCAATGACCGCTACCGATTTGGGCTTGGTTGCGGCGGTGTCTTCGCCAAAGGGCTTGAATTCCAGATTGAGCAATTCCGCCAGTTTGCGGATGCCTTCTTCACCGCCGGGCGGGCAGCGGTTGATGTCGGCCTCACCAGCAGCAATGGCCGTGGCATAGGGTTTGCAGCCGGGAAAACTGCACTGACCACATTGTGTCTGGGGCAGGATCGCATCAATCTTGTCCACCAGCGGATTGCCTTCCACGTGGAATTTGAGTGCGGAAAAACCCAGAACGGCCCCGAGAATAAGGGCAAGTACCGACATAACGAGAAGGGCGATCAGCATAATGATTTAATATGTTTCAACGCAAATGGCATCGACACTATTTAACCAGCCCGGCAAAGCCCATAAATGACAGGCTCATCAATCCGGCTGTGATCATCGCAATGGCAGAGCCTTTGAATATGCCGGGGACATCTGCACCATCAAGCCGTTCGCGGATACCGGCAAATAATACCAATACCAGGGTAAAGCCGATCGCGCCGCCCAACCCAAAGAACAAAGATTGAACAAAGTTGTGTTTTTCCTGCACATTGAGCAACGGAATGCCGAGTACGGCACAGTTGGTCGTAATCAGGGGCAGATAGATACCCAGCACCTGATGCAAAATCGGGCTGGTTTTTTGTATGACCATTTCGGTAAACTGCACGATGCCCGCAATGATCACGATGAAAGACAGGGTGCGCATATACTCCAGATGGAGTGGCGCCAGCAGAAAATGATCGATCAGATAGCTGCTGCCGCTAGCCAGCGTCAACACAAAAGTGGTGGCGGCGCCCATGCTGATTGCCGCCTCCAGCTTCTTGGATACCCCCATGAAAGGGCACAGTCCAAGAATTTTAACCATGACGATATTGTTTACAAACACGGTACTGATCAGGATTAGCAGGTAACTAGTCATATTTTTGCATGCAGTCGGCAAGAACGTGATTATCCCTTGTTTTCTAACCCGCTTCAACCATGGTGAGTTGTATGTTTTTGCGGATAAGCAATGGCAATGATTGCGGTTGCTTAAATAGGTTAAAGTTCAGGTGTTAAACGACACTGAAAGTAAATGATGAAAAAATATTTTGAAGGCTTGGCCATCTTGATCATGACCGTCTGGGTGGGAGGGATGTGGACAGTCGGCTATATCGTGGCACCTGTTTTGTTTCAGTCATTGCAAGACAAGGCTTTTGCCGGCATGCTCGCGGGCAAGCTGTTTGCTGCAATGGCCTATGCCGGGATCGTATGTGCCACCTATTTGATGTTATATCTCTTCAAAACACGTGGAATGGTGGTTATGAGACAACCTTTGTTCCTGATAACCCTGGTTATGTTATTGCTTATCTTGCTCGGTCAATATGGTTTGCAGCCTATCTTGGCTGACCTCAAGACTCAGGCGTTGCCGCAGTATGTGATGGATAGCGTGTATGCAGATCGTTTCAGGTTTTGGCATGGTGCGGCGAGTATATTGTATTTAGCGCAAAGTTTACTGGGTGTTGCGCTGCTGTTAAAGGTGTATCGCGGCAACCTTTAACTGGCGAGTCATATTGCGCTCTTGCATGTGGTGAGTTACTCTGCAAAAAATTGAATTAAATCCACTGGAGGATGTTATGAAGTTTCACACCCTGATTGCAACAGCCGGTATCGTTTCTTTGCTATCGGCATGCGCACCAAGCATCCAAGGAACTATTCAGCTGGTGGACGCAAATAACAAGCCACTACCCGCTGCCGTTGCCTCACCGGAAGGGACGGTGGTTAATATGATCAATACATCAGCTGCCGTTGAGAACGCATCTTTTTCTGTGACAACGGACGCAGAGGGAAAATTTGAATCCGCCAAGGACACGATTAAGAAAGGAAAATACCAGGTCGAAATCAACCACTTGGGCTTCCAGTCTGAGAGCAGAGCAGTTGAAGTAGGCACATTTTCCAGTCCCACTGTCGATGTCAGCTTACGCAAGATATATGAGGGACGACGCAAGTCGATCAAGGGTTCGCGTACGGATGAAGACAAAATCGTCAATCCTGGGGAGGTTAATATACAACCGCCCAGTATGTAATAGAATTTTTTTGGGTATTGCTACTGCTTAAAGAATTAGCAACGGCCTGGTACTGTCAGAAACTGGTTTTAGCCTTTTAATGTTTAAAAATTGTCGAGGGTATTTATGCTGACAACTGCAATCCGATCCTTAACCGCTGTACTTCTAACTCTCACCTTGTTTGCCTGTGGCGACCAAACTCCACGCATGGACTTGGAAATTAATGTCACCCTGAATGGCAAAGTGGTGCCGCAGGTAAAAATTTTGATGGATGGCAAGCCGATAGGAGAAACCGGGGCTGATGGTCAATTCAATGTCTCCACCAAGCAAAAGCCCGGCAAGCAGTTAAAACTGGAGGCGACAGTCGATTTGCCCGGCATTGAAGTGCAACCGTGGAAGAGTGACTTTACAGTCAAACTGCCGAATGATGGCGAGATTTTGAAATACGTGTTCGATGTCGAATTGAAGGCGACTCCCTTCGTTATATTTTCAGTACAGGAAAAAGGCGCGCCCGTCGCCGGCGCATCGGTCAGTGTCAACAATCAGGAAGTCGGGTTAACGGATGAAGCCGGCAATCTGATTTACAAATATAGTACCGGCGGCAAGCAAAACGCGATGGTTGTCGCGAAAAAAAATGGCTACTCGACAGGAAAAAAACTGGCGAAATTTCAGCCTGGCTCCAAATTCGGCATCAATATCTTCCGTCAACTGGATGTAACATTTGAAGCGCTGAAAGAAGAGTATGGGCGTGATGTGGGTATTCCAGGTATAGCGATATCCGTAAATGGCAAGCCGGTTGGCAAAACGAATGCAATGGGGTCGATGACTTATAAGTATGAAGGTGAGGCAGGAAAGCAGGTGAAGGTAGTTTATGTTGCTCCCGGATACTTGCCATCGAAATGGGCAACGATGATGCCGGTTGAAGGCGGTACAACGGTCAGACACTATTTTTATCCGGTTACGCCAAAACCCATCAAAGTAGCATTGTTTAATTTTGGCGGGAACACACCCGGGGTTGATTTAAAGGAAATGTCTGCACAGCTGCAGGCTGCAATCCGAGGCCAATTGTTTAAACAGAGCGTGTTTCGTGAGGTCGTCAAGGAGTCACTGGATAAAGATATAAACAGCGCAAACTTAAGTGTGTCCTCAATGGTCAGCAAAGGCTGGCAACACACCAAACTACAAAGCATGGTTGATATGATTGTTGTTGGTAGCGTGGCCAAAGATGAAAAGGGATTTATCATCGAGGTTAAATTTCACTCCTCCGGCGGTAAACTTATATTTAGCCAGTTGATACGTGCAGATGATCGTAGCGATATCAACAACGCAGCCAAGGAAATGGTCGGGAATGTCATTGAACGCTTCCCGTTTGAAGGAACGGTGATTGGCTTTAAAGATGACCGATATGAGATTAATCTGGGTAAGCCCTATGCAATATCAAGAGGAACAGAGTATGCGCTGTTATCTTCAACAGGCAGCAAGGTTGCCGCGGCCAATACCATACTCACGGTTAAAAAAGTAAGCGACGACCGCTCCTATGCGATACGCGACGACGAGCATTCAAAAGTAAAAATAGCAGTGGGTGATCGAGTGGTGCGGCGCATAGAGCATGAGGGTACTTCAGCCAAAAAACGCGAGTATTTTATGCTGACTGTCAAAGGAGGTAGCGTTAAAGAATCTGTCCCGCTGGCGGGCGTAAATATCTATCTAAATAATGATTGGGTCGGTTCAACAGGAAGCGACGGGCGTGCGAATGTTGCGATAAATACAGGCAACAGCTTTAACCTGATGCTGTATCGCCACGGTTACAAGCAGATAGTGGATAAGATTAAAATTGAGAAGAGTGGCGACGCAAAGCAATTTGTGATGGGCGCTAACTATGCTCTGTTCAAAGTTGAATCCACACCTTCGCCCGCGACAGTATATGTTGATGGAGAAGTATTCGGTAAAACCCCCATGCTCGAAGGCAAGCAATTGGGGCTGGGCTTCCATACGGTCCGTTTGACGGTGGGTGAAAATTACCGCGATTGGGAAGAGGTGGTTGAGTTTGATAAAAAGATCGAAGACCGTACCGGGAGCAAAAAATTAATCCTGTACAAGGATTACATGAAGATAGGCGAGGCCGCCGAAGCCAAAGGCGATGTTGATGCCGCGATTGCAGCCTATGCCGCTACGGTTAAAGGCCATCCTGATTATTCTGATGCGCACCATAGATTGGCCCAGCTCTATCTGGATGACAAAGATGATTTTGATGGCGCCATCAGGGAGTTTGAAAACGTATTAACGCTGCCTGAAAATGAGCAGCTCATCTACAAACAGTATGCGGTGGCCTACACCAATCTGGGTCATGCTTATTATGAAAAAGGCAATAACATGATGGCTTCAAATCGAAATGAAGCCGCACAATATTATGCCAAGGCATTGCAGAACCTGAAAATCGCCAAGCAGAACAGCCGCTTCTTCCCCGATGACGCTTATGATCAGGCTGTGCATGACACTTACTACTATATGGCCCTGTCTTACCAGAAGCTCTACATGATCAGCAAACGTCCCAATATGTTAAACGATGCCAATCTGGCCTGGCGTGACTACTTCGATTTTTTCCCAAGGTCGCTGGAGGGAGATCCGGTTTTCACGCAACATCGTGATACTGCCAAGAAATTCTGGGATCAGATCAAGGAAAAATAACCTAAAGAGGTGCACTGACGTGAGTAAATGTCATCAAAGTTTCTTGTTGGCCGGTCTGATGTTCTTTGCTGTCGGCATCGTCGGGGCTGCTGAGCTGGAAATTGGTATATCGCTGGTCGCGCCGGATTCGGCAGTTTCGCCTGCAGGCGTAACTGTTATGTCGCCAAAGCAGAGTGTGGCAGCATTGCCGCACGAACTTGTTGAGCCGTTATTTATCGGTGCACTGACCCCGTTTGAAGCCGGACGAAATGATTCCAATCCAGTGTGGGCACCTGCCGGCAAGATGCTTGCCTTTGAGCGCAGTCACGGCGATAAGCGCGAAATTGTCATTTCGCATGCCGATGGAAAAGTGATACAGACAATATATTTCCAGTTGTCGGGTTCGGAAAAGAACAGCAAAGGAATACAATTTTTTCTGCCCGGCTTGGCGGAAGATCCCAGTTATAACAGTGGCGTTACCTGGGCACGGGATGCGAAGCGCTTAGCTTTTATGAGCAACGGCGGGGAAGGTAATTACGATATTTATAGTCAGATACTGGGTGGTGTTGCCCAGCGTTTGACCGACCACAAAGAGAAAGACGGCCTTGCAGACTGGTCGCCTACAGCCAACCAAATTGCTTTTGTATCCGGCCGCAGTGGCAAGGGTGATATTTATTTACTGGATACGGAAACTCGTGCGGTAACGCAACTTACCGCGGGTGACAAACCTTATCTCTATCCGCGCTGGTCTCCGGATGGGAAAAAAATTGTAATGATATACGGTAGTACAGAGAATCATGACATATACATTATTGATGATCTCAAAACACCACTGAAAAGCACCCGCGCACTAACCAGCTGGAAATATGACGATTTGCGTCCTGCCTGGTCACCTGACGGAAAGAAAATTGCGTTTTATACGAATTACAACGAACAAGGCGAGCAGAAAAAATGGTCATTGGCGGTTATTGCTTCCGACGGTAGTGACAGTATAACGATAGAAAATTTTGAAAGTCATATTGTCGCGACCAATGTCGTACCCGACATCGAGCAAGGCCCGGCCTGGCTTGCGGATGGGGGCGGCCTGGCCTACGTTAAGGATGACGAGCTTGAATATAACCCAATTTACATCGTGGATATTGCAGCCAAAAAGAGCAAGCAGTTAATGACAAATACGAAAATGAACCATGACATTGCCACTGGTCCCAATGGATTAATTGCCTTTCGTGCCCAGCAGGAGCAATGGGACCAGATGTTTATCGCTAAATTGCCCAATAAATAATTGATGAAACGTACTTTTAAAAATCTGCTGGGTTTTAACATGACATGGACAGTATTGCTGGCCGGTTTGTTATTGTCAGCTGCGGCGGTGGCGGCAGATGAGGAAACAGCGCGTGCATTAAAACTTTACGAACAGCATCATTACGAGGAAGCGTCAAGACTTCTGCAACCTGAATTATCAGGCATGAGTGGCAGTAGCCAGTTTGCAGCCAATCTTGCGTTGGGGATGATCCATCTCAGTAGCGCAAAGCTGTATCGAGACCTGTATCAAACCGCGCTGATAATCGAGCTGGATTACTTGACGCAACTCGGCAAGCAAAAAACAGGCACGTCCAGTCATTTAGTTGAATTGTATTTGGGCAAGGTGCTGGTACAGGCAGGCAAACCTGCCGAGGCCATTGCGCACCTGCGACGTTATATTGCATTTGTAGGAATGAAGCAGCCCGCCAGGTCGCTCGCAGAGATCGAACTGGGTGTGGCGTATAGCAGGCAAAAGAAAACAGCGCAGGCTGCTGCTATGTGGGCAAAATTGGATAACAGCACACCTGAAATAAAAGCGGCATTGGCGGGTGCGTATGCCTATGCGGATCTGCAAAAATTCAAGCCTGCAACCATGGCAGATGAAGCGTTGAGTGAGGCAAAAAAACAGCAATACATACCGGGTAGCGTCATGCTTCGTAATGTGTTGCGAGCCTATACCTACGGCGGAGCAAACGATAAAGCAGTGGCGTTGTTAAATACAAATGAATATAGGGACGCGTCCAGTATCGAAAAATTGGGCGCTTCAAAAACGATAAGTTTTTATGACATCAGTTTGCTGGAAGATATGTTCCAGGCGCATTTGGGGGCTGCTGTCATGCATCTGGAACGTGCAAATCATGATTCTACAGCCAGCAGCAAGGCCAGTTATTTCTTGGCGGATGCTTATTTACAGCAAGGCAAACTGGAAGCCGCGTCGCGTGCCGCCGCCGATTTCCTGTCGCAAAAACAGATACCGGAACAATATCGTGACATCGCTCGCGTTTACCAGGCAAGCGCGCAATATAAATCCGGCAAGCAGGCCGAGGCTATGTCCGTCTGGGTATCGTTGGCGGAAAGATCGGCTGATAACCCCGCGATACTGGCAGAGGCAATGCTGGCATGTGCATACGCCGGTGCAGATTGCGCCAAGCTTGAAAATATTGCATTGGCGAGTGTAGAAAAAGGAGAGGGTAAAAAGTTCTATCCATTGCAGGCGGCACTGGGTAAATATTACCTGTTAACCAAAGACTATTCCAAAGCAATTGTGTATATGGAAGCCGGACGCGACAAGGCAAATAAAAACAAGATTGAAGCAAACCCGCCTTTAATGCTGGTTGGTTTGGCGGAAGCCTATTACCGCAAAAAAAATTATGCCGAGAATCTTGAGATTTATTTTGAGCTAGGCAAGCAATTTCCAGCGGTTCGGCAGATTCAGGAAGCGATGCAGGGGATATATTCCATGCAGCAGAAAAGCGCCGGTGAGGTAAAAATTTATTAACATTTATTATTGTTTTAAGTTAACTATTTATAATTAAAGCGCAAGACGCATAATTCGCGTCAATCAGGAGAAGAGCATGAAACAACTATCAGTCGTATTGCTGTTGGCAATGAGCTTGTTTAGCACTGTTGCCGGTGTTGCACAGGCTGCTGAATCCAGTAAAACCGTACGCCCCAAAGGAGGCGTATTAAATTACGGCGAATATGGTCGGCCTGCGACGCTTGATCCGATTACCAGCAACGAGATGATTTCAATGCGCATCAGCGAATTGATCTTCAACGGCCTGGTTGGTATCAATGAACGTCAGGATGTAGTGCCTGAGCTGGCGTTGAGCTGGGAGGTCTCGCCGGATAACAGAATTTATACTTTCAAATTACGCAAGGATGTTACCTGGCATCCAAGGGCCGGGGAAACGCCTGTGCGTTTTACGGCGAATGATGTGATATTTACCTACAATATCATGATGAATCCCAAAACGATTACACCGCTCAAGGTGCGTTTTGAGTTTATAGAAAAAGTTGAAAAGCTGGATGAATTTACAGTACGCTTTACGCTAAAAAGGCCGGTACTCAATGCGCTGGCAAAATTTAGCTTCAAGATAATTCCCAGGCACGCGTTAAAAAATCCGCTATATCTCACCCGCGATGATCCCTTCGTACAGCATCCCATAGGGACAGGTCCTTATATGTTGAAAACGATCACTGCTGACCGCGAGATTGTAATGGTCGCCAACGAAAAATATTTCAAGGGACGCCCAAATATTGATCAATTTATTGCCAAACCATTTGCAGATCAAAATATTCTGACCCAGGCATTAACCTTTAATGCGATCGACATGATCGTACTGGTCAATCCGCGCAGTATTGCCGAACTGCAAGGCGATAAGCGTTTTATTTTGCAACCGTATAACGCCTTGTCTTATTCGTTCTTTGGCTATAACCTGCGCAATCCTTTGCTGGCAGATAAACGCGTCAGACAGGCTTTTGGCTATGCGCTGAATCGTCAGGAAATGCTGAGTTCATTTTTCAATAATCAGGGTACGATTATTTCGGGACCGTTTGCGCCGGGTAGCTGGGCCTATAATCTGGATGTGCAACCGTTGCCGTACAGTCCGCAAAAAGCCATCGCGCTATTGAATGAAGCCGGGTTTAAAAAAGGTGCCGATGGCATCATGCAAAAGGACGGGCGCAAGCTGGAGTTAACCCTGCTCGTGCCCATTGAAAAAGAAAGTGAAGCCGTTAAACGCGTGGTGCTTGCCTTTCAAAATTACCTGAAAAATATTGGTGCATCGGTAAAGGTGGAGTTCAAAGAGTGGCAGGCATGGAAAGAAGACGTGTTTGCCGACCATCGTTTCGATATCGTATTTGCATCCTGGGTATTCGATGATTCGGCAGATATTTCTTCGCTGTTTCACTCGGCCGAAATTGGCCCATGGAAAAACAATTTTGGTGGATACTCAAACCCCGAAGTTGATTCTTTGATTGTGGAAAGCAAATTGACGCTTGATCACGAAAAACGGCGCACTATCAACCGCAAGCTGCACGCCATGCTGGCCGAAGAAGCGCCCTATACCTTTTTATGGACGCTGACGAATTACAGCGCTTACCACAAAAAAATCCAGCATGTCGCCATCCATCCCTACAAGTTTTTCTCGTATGCGGATGAATGGTATATCCCCGTCAGTGAGCAAAAAAAATAATCGGTCAGGTTGCGGGAAGCTAATGCAAACTTTGCCGTCCGCAACCGGGATTATTTGTTGACATGACATCCATACCGCTACGAGCTATCGCATATACTTTAATAAAAGAATTGATGCTGACCTTCCTGCTCTTGCTCGGGGTCAGTTTCATTATTTTTGCCATTTTGTATGCGGCGCCCGGTGATCAATTTAATATCCTGCTTGAAGGGCAGCTGCCTACCGAAGCTGCACGGGCTGGTATACGCGATGCCATGGGTGTTGCACAGAGCTGGTATGGGCAATATTTTTCCTGGTTGTTGGGGGTGTTGAGCGGAAATTTCGGGACTTCTGTTCGTACCGGCTTGCCGGTAGCCGGCGAATTGATCAATGTAAGCCTGAATACCCTGTATTTGACACTCGGCTCCATGGTGGTAACGCTGCTGTTTGCGATTCCCGTTGCGCTGTATTCATGCGTTCGCGGTCATGTCGTGGCAGTTGGCTGGTCGTTAACCATGCTGGGTTATATCATTTCTGCACTGCCGGTGTTTTGGCTGGGTTACATCGCCATCTATATTTCGATACATGTGTTCGGTATTTTCCCGCTGGTATCAATGGGTAACCCGTCACAATCAAATGCCTGGCTGTCTACCCTGGTGCCTATACTGGTGCTGGGCCTGGGCAGTGGTACGCTCAGTGAAGTAATACGCAGTCTGCGCGAAGAGTTGAGCCGTGTCATGGCCGAAGATTACGTGCGTACTGCACGTGCAAAAGGGGCGTCGGTGTGGCGGCATGCTTTTAAGGAGGGCATGCTGATACCGGTGACAGAAATTATTGCCGCAAAGATTCCGTTTATTCTTGGCGGCGCAGTGATCGTTGAGCAAATATTTAATTGGCCGGGTATGGGGCGTATGGCCTGGCAGGCTGCGCAAGATCGCGATTTTTCCGTGATCATGGGTATCACCTTGGTTGCCGCTACTTTCGTTCGGCTCGGCAGTCTGCTGCAGCGCATTATTTGTACGGCGGTGAATCCGCATCAAGCTAATGAATAAAAGATCGAAGCTATCGTGAAAAAATATACACAGACCAGCGGAGAAATTGGCGATTTTTCACAACTGCCCATCTGGCAAAAATATGCCTGGGTGGATCTGTTGTATGTCAGTTACGGTTTGCTGATTGTGGCACTGGTGCTGGTATCCTACATGTTTGGCATGCTGCACTGGCTACCTTATGACCCGCAGCAGATCAACATGGATATGCTGATGGCACCGCCATTCAGCCAAGGTTACTGGCTGGGTACAGACTTCATGGGCCGCGATATACAGTCGCGCTTGATCATGGGCATACAGGCCTATTTTCTTCCCGGCTTGCTGGCGGTATCCATCTCGTTGCTGGCGGGTGTCATGCTCGGCATATTGTCAGGCTACCTGGGCGGAAAAATCGAAACGGTGATTACCTATATCACCAATCTGATTGACTCGTTTCCGCGTCTGGTACTCATCCTGCTGGTAGTGGCGGCGTTCAAGCCGGATATTTATTACATCATGATGGTCATGGGCATCACAGGCATACCTGCCGTGGCAACGGCCATCGCGAACAAGATTCGCTTTCTGGCGCAGAAAAATTTTATTGAAGCGGCGATCGCATTGGGTTTACGTACGCGGGCCATTATTTTAAAACATATACTCTGGTATAACTGCAGAGCACTGTTGATCATACAAGCCACACTGGGGATGGGCGAGGCTATACTGCTTGAAACCAGCTTGAGCTATCTGGGGTTTGGTGTGCAGGAACCTGTCGCGTCGTGGGGCAATATGGTGCAGTCAGGAGCGAACTATTTTTTACAGGGTAATTTCTGGCCATCCACCGCACCTGCGCTGGCCATACTATTTACCATCCTCGGTTTTAATTTGCTCGGTGACGGCCTCAACAATATTCTTGAAGACAGGCGGGGCAGATAATGGCCGTGTTAGCGACCCAGCCGCTGTTGAAAATAGAAAACCTGCGCACCTATTTTTATGCGCGCAGTAAACACTCCTTTATACGTGCGGTGGATGGTGTATCACTGGAAGTGGGGCATAGCGAGACTGTGGGTGTCGTGGGCGAATCGGGCAGCGGTAAAAGTATTGCCGCCATGTCGGTGATGGGGTTGATTAGCAACGGCCCCGGCGTCATTGGTGGCAGTATTCGTTTCACGGGCCGCAGAGTACAGCGCGATTTACTTGAAGGACTGGATAAATTTGTCAACGTTAAAGAACGTCATGGTCGAGTCATGGTGGTAAACAAAGACGAAGCAGGCTGGCAAAAAGCCAGTGAACGACAAATGAAAAATCTTCGCGGCAAAGAAATCGCCATGATATTTCAAAACCCCCGTGCCTCACTCAATCCCTATATCACAGTGGGTGAGCAACTCACCGAAGCAGTGCAACTGCATACCTTATATAAAACCAGAAAAGAAGCTTCCGATCGTGCCCTGTATTGGCTGGAGCAGGTCAAGATAGATTCACCCAGATTGCGCTTCAACAGCTATCCCGCCGATTTGTCGGGCGGCATGTGCCAGCGCGCGATGATCGCGATGGCACTCTCGTCTGAACCAGCCTTGCTGATCGCAGACGAACCGACCACAGGACTTGATGCAACCATCCAGTCAAAAATAGTCAACCTGCTCGAAGAGCTAAAGAGCGAAACAGGTATTTCCACCCTGTTGATCAGTCATGATATCAGTGTCATTTCACGCCTCGCTGATCGGGTGGCTGTCATGTATGGCGGCGCCGTGGTGGAATACGGCCAGTCAAAGCTCGTGTTGGGTGAGGATGCAAGCATTAAGCATCCGTATACAGCTGCCTTGCTGGCTTCGGTGCCCAGTGAACAACAAATTCGCGATAAAGCAAGTTTGCAGACGATCGAAGGAGATGTGCTGGACACCATCAACGTGCCGGCAGGCTGTCGTTTTTATGCCCGGTGTAATCAAATTACACCGGAGATTAATGAAAAATGCGCCTCCCACCATCCCGAGCTCAGGGAAATTTCTCCTGGTCATCAAGTGCGCTGTTGGCGCTTTAGTAACTGACAGGCGCCATATGTCCAAGACCATACTAGAAGTAAAACAACTCAGCAAACACTTTAGCCGCAACCGCAGCGTGTTATCCGGGTTGCAGCGCAACAGGCGTACGGAAATTATTCCGGCAGTTGATAACGTGAGTTTTTATTTGCGTGAAAATGAAACCATGGGACTGGTCGGTGAATCCGGCTGCGGCAAGACAACCGTAGGGCGCACCATATTGCGCCTGATCAAACCTACCTCCGGCACGGTGCTGTTTAACGACCGCGATATAACTCATCTGTCCGATCAGGAGCTGCGCCCCTTGCGCAAAGACATGCAGCTTATTTTTCAGGATCTGGATGCCGGGCTCAATCCCAAGATGCGGGTGCAATCCATTTTGAGCGAAGCTGTGTCTGTGTTTGAACGCTTGAGTGATGCAGAAATAAAAGTTAAAACCCGCATGCTGCTCGATCAGGTCAATCTAAAATACAGCAAACTTTCGAGTTATCCTTCCGAACTCTCCGGCGGGGAAAAACGCCGCGTGGGCATTGCACGGGTGTTGGCAGTCGGTGCAAAAATAATCGTGGCCGATGAGCCCACCAGTGCGCTGGATGTATCTATTCAGGCGCAAGTGGTAAATCTATTACGTGAGCTGCAAACCCAACTGGGTTTGTCTTACCTGTTTATTTCCCACGATCTGCAAGTGGTGGAACTGATGAGCCACAAAGTGGCGGTGATGTATCTGGGAAAAATTGTGGAAATGGGATTAACTGAACATGTATCCAGTGCCGCACGGCATCCCTACACCTATATCCTGTGGTCATCCCTGGTAGGAAAATTAAGCCTTGAGGCCTTGCATCCTTTGAAACTGGATCGCCGTGCCAACTGGGGCGTGTTCGATTTTGAACGCCCCACCAGAGGCTGTCGCTTCGCCCCGCGCTGCCCGGTGTATGAGCGTCTCGGTCACCCTGCAGAATGCACTGACCCGGAAAATGAGCCACAACTCCGCGATGTGGGCGAGGGGCATCAGGTGGCGTGTCATTTCCCGTTGGGTAACTAAGCGCAGTTTTAAGCTATGAAGGCATTAAATGCAGAACACCTGCAGCTTTTACTAACCCGTGAAATGCCCTATGGCAAATACAAGGGCCGTATCATTGCTGATTTACCCGGCCCCTATTTAAACTGGTTTGCGCTTAAAGGATTTCCAACGGGTGAGATCGGCTTGTTATTGGCACTGATGCATGAGCTGGACCACAATGGTTTGTCTTCGTTGCTGGACCCGTTGCGCAGATGAGTCAATTAAAGTGAAATAGGGGTTGATCTGTAAGGTTGTGTCTACTTTCCATCAATAAATATATCATTATAGATTTCTGCAGCATGCCGATTAAAGTAAGTCATTTTTGCTATTCAGCATGATCCACGGCACGTTGAGAGGAGGTTTACAGATGAATTCACACACTTTGCCTCAAAGTTTAGTGATGCTTGCGTTGGCTCGCAGGTCTACTTTGGCCTCGCCTATTACGGGGGTGAAGGCTCAGGAGGCGTGGGGGGAATTGGGAGACTCAACCTCCAAACTGGGAGATTCGACATTCGTCGGCCACAGCTACTGCGCTCTGCCTCGGTGCATAAGCTTTTAGTAATCGACAAGTCGGTGTGGATTACAACGATGAATGCATCCGAGGGAACTGACGGACCGGGGATAGGTGTTGCCCGTTACGACTGGACTCAAGATCGTCTTGATACATTCAGAGGTAATAAGGATGGACCGTGCGGAATGTGGGCCAACGATGTTCTTGTTCATAATGGAGAGCTGTGGGTGGCCACTGAGCTTGGCATCTCTCGTTACTCACTTAAACGCGACACGTGGCGTCACTTCGTTCCGCTCAACGACACGACTCAAGATCTTCGTGAAGCTTCATGCCAAGATATTTATCAGGAAGTCGCTGCTCGTCTATCTGCAACGCCAGATGAAGCAGATAAAGTATGTGACCTCTATGGTGGCCCACCTCGATACATCTTCCGTAACTTGCTCCAAAAGTACCGGCCTGAAGCAGCGGCTATTCTTAATTGGAACGACTCCAACTGAGGAGAAGGCGGCGAAACGAGGTACTAAACCAGGCATGAATTAACGCTGTATTTAAGCATGACAACGAAATGCCGCGCAGACCTACAATTTTAAAACTGAACTTCCGCTAGGTATGTCAAGCGCTACTTAACGAAAGGTCGGTTCGGAGCTTAAAATCATAAAGTATTACTGGCCTTTAATCGACGCTGCACATTCTGCTATTAAGTCTGTGCCGCGATAAATAAGTCCGCTGTAGATCTGTACCAGTGCAGCGCCAGCCTGCATTTTTTCTACTGCATGTTCACCTTGTAAAATTCCACCCACACCGATAATCGGCAATGAGCGTTTAAGTTCTTCCGCGAGCTGACGTATGACAAATGTTGATTGATCACGCACGGGTGCGCCGCTTAATCCGCCCGCTTCAAGGTGCGAAGGCAAGTGTTTGACAAGATCACGCGACAGGGTGGTGTTGGTGGCGATGACGCCATCAATGCGGTGGCGCATGAGCAGGGCGGCGATTTGCTGCACTTGCTCCTTGTCCAGATCGGGTGCGATTTTAAGCGCAAGCGGTACATATTTTCCATGTTGTTGCGCAAGTTTTTCTTGCTCGGCTTTGAGTTGAGACAGCAGTGCGTCGAGCTCGTCACCGCTTTGCAACTGTCGTAAATTTTTTGTGTTGGGCGAGGAGATGTTGATCGCAACGTAGCTGGCGTGTGCGTACACTTTGCGCAAGCCGATCAAATAATCTTCGGCAGCGCGTTCAATGGGCGTGTCAAAATTTTTGCCGATGTTGATGCCGAGTATGCCTTTGTACTTGGCTTTTTTGACATTCTCCAACAGTACATCCACACCGAGGTTGTTGAAGCCCATGCGGTTGATGATGGCGTTTGCTTCAGGCAGCCGAAACAGGCGCGGCTTTGGGTTGCCGGGCTGGGGGCGGGGGGTGATGGTGCCGATCTCAATAAAACCAAAGCCCAGTGCGGCGAGAGCATCGATATAAGCCCCGTTTTTATCGAGTCCAGCGGCAAGGCCAACAGGATTTTTAAATGTGAGACCCATTACCGTTCGCGGATCGGGAACTGGTTGTTTGGCCACAAGCGGAAGCAGGCCCATTTTGTGGGTAATTTTAAGCCCATCAAGTGTTAGGTGATGGGCGGTTTCTGCATCGAGTTTGAAAAGTAATGGGCGCAGCAATGTATACATCTAACAATCTTTCTTGAAGGTCAATTGAGAAGCGTGAATACCATATGAATAATAATATAGGGAAGCGTTGATTAAGTCCTCCATTCGTTGTGAACCCTTCGACAGTCTCAGGGCGAACGGTCTTAATCGGTGCTTCCTTTGCGTGTTGCATCGTCAGGCAGAGAGAGATTGCCAGACGCCTTGTATGTGTCCTTGTAACGGTTGGAAATTTGACTTGTAGGTCATCTTGCGGCTCTCTTTAATCCAGTAACCCAGATAGAGATAAGGGTGCTGCAGCTGGCGGCAAAGCTCGATCTGCCACAATACATTGTAAGTACCGTAGCTGGCCTGGGGTACTTCAGGATCAAAAAATGTATAGACCGAGGAGAGCCCGTCATCCAGTGCATCGATAATGCTCACCATGCGCAGCGTTCCCTTTTCGCGAAATTCAACCAGCATGGAATCAACATGGCTTTGCAGCAGGAATTTTTGATACTGGTCGTGATTGTCATTGCTCATGCCACCGTCTAGATGGCGCGCGTTCTGGTAACGCTGGTAGAGCTTAAAATACTCTTGTTTATCCGCCAGCGGATGCACTGAAACATCGAGTGACTGATGCTTCTTCCACACGCGGCGTTGTGTGCGGCTGGGAGAAAAAGCATTGACCTCCACGCGCACAGGAACACATTCCGTACAGATATCACAGCGGGGCCGGTAGGTGAATGTGCCGCTGCGCCGAAAGCCCTGGCGCACCAGTTCGGAGTAAATTTCAGTCGAGATTAGAAAGCTGGGTGCCGCCACTTGCGAGCGCGCCTCATGATCCGCCAGGTAGCTGCACTGGTAGGGTGCAGTCAAATAAAATTGCAGTGCCGAGAGGGGGATGTCACGCAATAAGGCCATCGTCTAAAAACCAGGGTGAGGTCAAGTTTGGATAGTGTATCAATTCTTGCAGGCGGATGAGAAATTCTCTGCGTGTTATTTCTCGTGCGCCGAGTGATGCCAAGTGTGGCGTATTCATTTGACAGTCTATCATGCCGAAGTTCCAGCGCTTTAATTGGGCGGTGAGATAAGCCAGCGCAATTTTTGACGCATCGGCTTTAGTGCTGAACATCGATTCGCCATAGAACATGCGACCGATACTGACCCCGTAGAGCCCGCCAACCAGTTCATTATCCATCCAGGTTTCTATCGAATGCGCATAGCCGGCTTTATGCAGCCGAACATAGGCTGCAATCATATCCTCCTGTATCCAGGTGCCATTCTGGCCTTCACGCGGTTGTGAGCAGGCGCGCATGACTTGCTCGAAGGCGGTATCGCAACGCATTTGATATTGGCCCCGCAGCAGGGTTTTGCGCAGCGAACGCGATATTTTAAATTCCCCCGGAAATAGCACCATGCGGGGGTCAGGGCTCCACCATAAAATGGGGTCGCCCTCGCTAAACCATGGAAAAATGCCGTGACGATATGCCTCCAGCAAACGGGTTGGTGAAAGATCGGCGCCGGCAGCGAGTAGTCCGTTTGGTTGGCGCAGAGCCTGCTCTACAGGGGGGAATGGTGTGCTTTCATGCAAAAGTGAAATCATTTAAAAGGTGATGGATGTCCGTGGTTAGCTATTGTGGTTATTGTCATGGTACTTCTGTCATGTGGCAAGTTTGTGTTAAATGTGTTTATATAGTAAGAAATTTAACAGCTTAGGTACAGGGGAGGGTATTTATTTTGGGAATTTTCAGCAACAAATCCGATCACCCATTGGCAAGTATTAAGTCTGTACAGCAACTGTTGAGTACGCAATCCAAGACAGATGTTGTAGTTGCGCTTGATGAAATTGGCCAATGGATCGATACATTGTTTGACCCGGAAAATGAATTTCGGCTGGATCATCAGTTTGCCGTTCTGCGCATGCTTGATGATGCTGCACATCCTTATCTGCGCAGAAATACCAACAGTTATTTCGCCGTTATCCCGCCCGCTCAATTTCAGGAAAATCGTCTGTTGAGCTCTATGGAGCGTTATTCCCAGGCCTGTGTTAAGGGTTATTCGCACCTGGTACGGGGTATCGACAATCGCGAAAAAGGCAGCTCGGTGATTAAGTCAGAGATACCGTTGATCAGTGCACGCGGCATTTTTGCCGTGTTCGGGAGACTTGAGTGTGCGGGGGTGCGATACGACAAAATAGATCAACAGCTATGGAGTGATCTGGCGGCAATGTATGCCTGTGCAGAACAAGGGCAATGCCAGGATAAGCAACTCGCCATTTATGTTTCAATGGGCTTGGTTACGTCGGTTGAGCATTTGTTTGCAAGCGCGATCATGTGGTATGGGGTAGGAGAAGGCACACTTAAACCAAAGGATCTGCATATTGCCAAATTGCTCATGCTCTATATGTGCAAGGCATTTTCGGTGAGTGAGCAAGCGCAGGCAGATAGCCTCTTTGCTCTGGATATCGGGAATCCTGCGATGCCGGTGCGGGTGACGGATGATGATGCGATGTATCCCGACGGTATGCGTTTTGTGAATATCGGCCCGGCTCCGGGACATCTGGATAATTTGCTTAAGACACTAGGCAAAGGGTTGGTGCCCGAGGAATTGAATTTTGGGGTTCCCTATAGTGCGGAAGTTGTTGCGGATGTCGTGCGGCGGTTGGGGTCATATTGCAAGTTACCCCTGCCGGTAAGGCGCCAGCAACGTAAAAAAATTAAAGTGAATGTAAATGCGAGCTATGGGTATTTAAATGCACTTGAGCAAGCCGACGAGGGGCTTAATATTCAGGGTTCGGCCAGCAAAATTTGTGCTTTGGAAGATGTCAGTCTCAATGGAATACGATTTGTTTTGGATACCAGCCAGTTGAGCAGCATAAATATCGGAACACTCGTGGGTATGCGTCCAGAAAACTCAAAATATTTTGGCGTGGGGATAGTGCGCCGCTTAAAGCGTGATGAAAAAAATAATCTGCATGTGGGTGTAAGAATACTGTCGAACAAGGCAGAAGTAGTCTTGTTGTATAGCGAGGCGGCAGGAAATACCGCAACCCTGGCGTTGTTACTTGATTATGCTGAGGCACAGAGCGGAGAAAGCTGGATCTTGGTGCCAGCAGACACCTACTTGCCGAACATTAATTTAAATATGCGGCTGGGAGATAAAAATAATTTGCTTATTCCAGTCGACCTTGTTGAAAAAGGTGAGGATTTCGATCTGGTGCGCTATCGCAGACTGGAGCAGGAGTCAGATGTTGACGTGGTTGCGTAAAATTTAAAAAATAAGACGCGCGCTAAGCCACTTTTCAATATCTTTTATTTCATCAATATTCACCGAGTGTGGCATTGCGTACTCATGCCACTCAACCTGAAAGCCATGTTGCTGTAATTTATCGGCTGACATCTTCCCCAAATCATAAGGCACCACCGGATCATGTTTGCCATGCCCGAAAAAAATAGGCGTCTTGAGGGCGCTGAGACTCACTTCCTGGGTCAGGGTTTCTGCCAAGGGCAAATAGGTGGAAAGCGCCAGAATGCCAGCCAGCTTGCCCGGATGCCTCAAGCCGGTATGCAGCGCTACTGCACCGCCTTGTGAAAATCCTGCCAGAAAGATATTTTCTGTCGGGATGCCGCGACTAACTTCATGCGCAATAAATTTTTCAATTTCAAGTTGGGAAGCGTGGATACCTGCCGCATCTTGTCGTGCTGCGATATCGACTTCGGCAATGTCATACCAGGAGCGCATTACAAATCCGCCATTGATCGTAACCGGATTTTTAGGCGCATGCGGAAAGATAAAGCGAATGGGCAGCGGCAAATTCATCATTTCAGCCACCTCGACAAAATCTTCACCATCCGCACCGAGGCCATGCAGCCAGATGATGCTGTGGGCAGGTGCGGTGCCGCGATCGAGCACGATATGAGGGAGAATACTGGTCATCTTAATTAATCTTCCAGTTCATCATCTTTGCCGGGATTGGACACGATATCGGAGGTTGACTCCTTTGCCGATATCAAAGCTTCTTCCGGGATAATGTCACGCAATACCTGAAAAATTTCCCGGTAACTCTTGGGTGGCTTGTTCAGTTCTTTTTCCTTGAGTGCATTGCGTATCAACGAGCGCAAATGCTGCACGTCAGCACCGGGGTTGGCTGCCAGCAGTTCGGTCAGGGAATCCGGTTGCTCGATCAAGCGATCGCGCCAGCGTTCAACCTGATGCAGCCAGGCAATGTGCTGACGCGAGGTGCCGTTCCACTCGGCTAATTTAGCCTGGATGGGCTCTGGGTCAACATCACGCATCAATTTGCCGATATATTGCATCTGCCTGTTGATGGCGCCAAAACTCTTCATTTTTTTAACGTCACGCACGGCCAGACGTAAATTGTCGGGTATCTCGATCTCGGCCAGGTGTTCCTTGCTGAGTTTTACCAGCTCTTCACCAAGGTCCTGCAGGGCAAGCATTTGCTTCTTTACCTTGGTTTTACTGGGGGGGAGGTTGATTTCGTCGCTGTCGTCGTATTGCTGTTGTTTCATAGGGGCTCGGTAAAAATTTGCATATGTTGTTATGATAACGCCTTACGACCTAACGTTTTATAGAATTTACATCAATGACCTCAAATTTAAGCAGCGAAACCGCAAACTCACACGCACCGGAGACCCTGCGCCAGATCGCCCAGGATTTGATTCAATATGCCATGAAGCAGGGTGCCAGCGCCTGTGCCGCCGAAGTTTCCGAGGGCATAGGCCAGGCTGTCACGGTACGCCAGGATGAGGTCGAGACCATCGAATATAACCGTGACAAGGGCCTGGGTATCAGCGTCTTTATCGGCAAGCAGCGCGGCAGCGCCAGCACCTCGGATTTTTCCCCGCAGGCAATACGAGATAGCGTGGATGCGGCCCTTAATATCGCGCGCTTTACCGCCAGCGACGCCTGTGCCGGGTTACCACAACAGGAAATGCTGGCGACTGAATTTCCCGATCTTGATTTGTATCACCCGTGGCTGCTGGATGTGGATAGCGCCATCGAACTGGCACGGCGCTGTGAGCAAAGCGCATTTGCGACCGACAAGCGCATCAATAATTCCGAAGGTGCGAGCGTCAATGTGCACGAGTCGAACTTTATTTATGCCAACAGCCTGGGCTTTGCCGGCGGTTTCCCGACCACGCGCCACAGCATCAGCTGCTCAGTGATTGCCGGCAAGGGTGGCGCCATGCAACGCGATTATTGGTATAGCGAAGCGCGTGACGCGGCAGATATGCTCTCGGCAGAAGCAGTGGGGCGTATTACCGCAGAACGTACCGTGCGCCGCCTTAAGGCCCGCAAACTTGCCACCATGCAGGTGCCGGTATTGTTTGAAGCGCCCATTGCAGCCGGCTTGATCGGCTCTTTCGTCAATGCGGTGAGCGGCAGTAGTCTGTATCGAAAGTCTTCCTTCTTGCTCGACCAGCTGGGACAACCGGTGTTTTCAGCAAATATTCATATCGAAGATGTGCCGGATATACGCAAAGGCTTGGCCAGTGGTGCGTTTGATGGCGAAGGCGTAAAGACGCAACACCGCACCATCGTGGAGAATGGCGTGTTGCAAGGCTATTTTCTGGCGACTTACTCGGCGTGCAAGCTGGGTATGCGCTCCACCGGCAATGCAGGCGGCACACACAATCTGATCGTCAAACCGGGTGAGCTGGATTTCAAGGGACTGCTGAAAAAAATGAATCGCGGATTATTGGTTACCGAATTGCTGGGCTCGGGCGTGAATGCCGTGACCGGAGACTACTCAAGAGGTGCGGCGGGCTTTTGGGTGGAGCACGGTGAAATACAATATCCGGTGGAAGAAATTACCATCGCTGGCAATCTCAAGGATATGTACAAACATATTCTTGAGGTGGGCAATGATGTGTTGGTATCGGGGGCACACCAGTGCGGCTCGATACTTATCGAAAACATGATGGTGGCCGGGCAATAGCCTCAATAATTTAACAGGCTCGCAATATTCCTTCCCCCTTCACGGGGGAAGGTTAGGATGGGGGAGTTGGTTTGTTGAGCAATTCCACCCTCACCTTAACCCTCCCCCGTACAAGGGCGAGGGAATAGAGAGCATAAAATTTTGCGGTATGAATTAATTTTTGAAAGAAATAGTAAACATGAATGTGCAAAATAGCGAAATTCAAAAAAGTGACATTAAAGACGGGCTGAGCGATAGCGAAAGAATAGCCCTGCAGAAACACCTCGATGAAAAAATGCACGAACTCAATGCCCTGAAAAATGCCACCCCGCTGGGGCGTGCGCGCATGCAATTGGATATCGCGGAAATACTGATCAACCTTGAACAAAAACCGGAAGCCTGGGATTTTGCGCGTGAAGCCTTTGAAGTCGCGTTAAAAAATGATGCATGGCAGGATGCCGTTGAAGCCTGCAATGTGCTGTATCAAACCGAGCAGGATGATTCCATTGCCGCCCTGGGTATGGGCGTATGGCTGGCCGTCAGCTTTCCGGTTGATCCAGAGCTGACACTGGGCATGCTGTTGCATATTGTCGACGAAACACCGCATAACTCCGATGGTGCCGCACTCGCCGCCGTCACCGCGCGCTACGTGATTGATCTGCGTGCCGAAGACGACAGCCATGAAAGCCAGGGATTCCTCGCTAATAATCTCATTGCGATGGTGGCCGAGCGTCATAGCAATGTACGCGACCAGGCAGCCCTGGATAAATGGCTGGACAGGCTGGAGCTGCGTAACCCGCAGGTGTTCTTGCCACGCCTGGGACAAGTGGTGGATATCATGGTGGGTAAAAATTGGTGGTTTGAGCGTAACGAACTGCGTGACAAGTTTGACTAAATATTAACGCCTAAGGTCACGCTAAAATTGGACATTAATTGTTTCCACAGCAGGTAAAAAAATAATGAAAATAACCGTTCTCCTGACAACTTTCTGGAACAAGACTCGCATAATCTGGAACAAGATTTACCCGATTCTGAATTTTAAATCTCGTGGCAAGGTTTTGCGCTTGCTTGCATTGAGCTTATTGTTGGGATTGTCCGTTTATATTTTTTATTTGGACTCGAGCATACGTGAAGCATTTGATGGCCGTAAGTTTGCACTGCCAGCCCGTGTCTATGGACGTGCGCTGGAAATGTATGTTGGGCTAAAATTGACGCCCGCGCAATTCGTGGACGAATTGAAAGCGCTCAGTTATCACGAAAATCCTGAGCCGAACGAGGCCGCCAGCTACAAATTTACAGCCAATGGCGTGGAATTTACAACCCGGGATTTTGCGTTCTGGGATGGCCCACAGCCTTCACAGCGTCTGCGGGTTGAATTTGCGGATGGCAAGGTGACCTTGTTGCAGGAGCGGGGCACACCCGATAAAGATATTCCCCTGTTGCGCATCGAGCCGCCGATTATCGGTGGCATTTATCCGGGGCATAACGAAGACCGGGCGCTGTTAAAACTTAACCAGGTGCCCAAGCCGTTGATCGATGCACTCATCTCGGTTGAGGATCACAAATTCTATTCCCATTGGGGGGTAGATCCACGCGGTATTGCACGTGCCTTGTTCAAGACGATTAGCGGGCAACGCATTGAAGGCGGCAGCACGCTCACCCAGCAATTGGTCAAGAATTTTTTCCTTACTTCTGAACGTAGCTTAACACGCAAGGCGAACGAAGTGCTGATGTCGCTGTTGCTGGAGTTGCATTACAGCAAAGACGAAATTCTCGAAACCTATATCAATGAGATTTTCCTCGGACAAGATGCCACGCGAGCCATACATGGCTTTGGTCTGGCCAGCTATTTTTATTTCGATCGTCCGCTCGATCGTCTGGAGTTGCATGAAATAGCAACATTGGTAGGCATGGTAAAAGGTCCTGCAGTCTACGATCCTCGAAAGAAACCGGATTTGGTACTGCAACGACGCAATGTCGTGTTACAGGAAATGGTGCGCCTGAACGTCATCACACAGGCACAATTTGTCGTGGCGCGGCAGAAACCGCTGGGCGTGGTTTATCGGGCCCCATCCGGCACCTCACCCTATCCGGCATTCTTGCAACTGGTGCATCGCCAGTTGCAACGCGATTATCGCGAGCAGGATCTGCGCAGTGAAGGGCTGCGGATCTTCACCACGCTCGATACACGCATCCAGCACCTGGCTGAGCAAGCCTTGGCGCTGCGCCTTGGGCAAATAGAAAAGGCGCGCAAGATTCCGGCGAACACGCTGGAAGGCGCGGTGGTGATCAGCAGTACTCAAACCGGAGAGATACAGGCAGTGGTGGGTGGGCGTGAAGCCCGTTACGCGGGCTTTAACCGTGCCATTGATGCCCGGCGTCAAATCGGTTCCTTAGCCAAGCCTATCGTGTATCTGACCGCTCTTGAAAACCCAGGTCGTTACACTTTGGTTACACAGCTGGACGACAGCCCATTGGTGTGGAAGCAGCGTGGCACCACTGACTGGAAACCAAAAAATTACGATAATAAGTTTCACGATACCGTTCAGTTACGCACTGCGTTGGCGCACTCTTACAACGTGTCTACTGCGCGGCTGGGTATCGATCTCGGTATCGATACCATACTCGACAAGCTGCCAAAATTTGGTATCGAGCGGCGCCCACCACCGTTTGCCTCCTCATTGCTGGGCGCGTTTGAGTTATCACCCATGGAAGTCACTCAGCTGTACCAGACCATTGCTGATGGCGGATTCCGCACACCCTTGCGCGCCATCCGCGAAATTGTGACGGCCGAGGGCAAGCCACTGCAGCGTTATCCGCTTAACGTCGAACAAGTCGCGCAACCAGCCCCCGTATACTTGCTCACAGCTGCATTGCAGGGTGTGGTACGTGAAGGAACTGCGCAGTCAATGACCAACTGGTTGCCTGAAGAGTTGCATGTAGCCGGCAAAACCGGTACTACAGATGACCTGCGTGACACCTGGTTTGCCGGCTACACCGGCGATCACGTCGCGGTGGTATGGGTGGGAAGGGATGACAATAAATCGACCGGTTTAACCGGTGCGTCGGGTGCGATGACGGTGTGGGGCGAGATGATGAAAAATATCCAGCCGGAACCATTGCAGCCTGTGGTGCCTGAAGATATCGAACTGGTTAATGTTGATCCATTAACCGGGTTGCGCAATAGCGAGGATTGTAAATCGGCCATGCTCATGCCTTTTATCAAAGGCAGCGTACCGACAGAAATCTCGCCCTGTACAATAGCTACCGCTACGCCACCCAAAGTCGAAGACAAGCCGGTCGTCAAAACCGAGGTGAAAGCTGAACGCAAGCCGGAGAGTAAACCAGAGGTCAAGGAAGAAGGGAAGAAAAATTGGTTGCAGAGACTATTCAATTGATCAATAAAAAATGTTTGTGTTGCCTGGCGGCAATGTCGCTTTTGGTTGCCGGCTGCGCTGGCGTGAAGACACAGCCAACAGTAGCAGGCACTACGCCCGAAACCGTAACACAGGGCGAGACACCTCAAACAACGCCACCTGCTCAGCCAGGTGACGTCATCATCGCAGAGCCAATACCCAAACCAATAGAATCCACCAATAATGCAGTCATCGCGCTGCTGGATCGTGCCAAACTCGACCTCGGTGCAGGGCAGCGCGAAGCGGCAGGTGCCTCGCTGGAGCGCGCATTGCGCATCGAACCCCGCAATCCCTGGCTGTGGTACGAGCTTGCGCAACTGCGCCTTGCCCAGGGACAGTACGCCCAGGCTGTTTCACTTTCGCATAAATCAATCAGCTTTGCCGGTCGAGATAAAAGCTTGCAAGCCTTGAACTGGCGTCTGGTAGGCAATGCGCGTATCGCACAGGGCAACCCCAACGGGGCCGAGCAGGCGTTTAAGCGTGCGACAGATCTTGAGCAAAGCCTGTCTGTAAAAGGCTTGGATTGATTAAATATTGTTGCCAGTGTTGAAGTGTAGACAGGCCAGGTGATTAGAAGCTCTATTTGCCCAGCCGTAGTGACGAGTAACGTTAAAACTTATCCCTCATCAATCGTCATTATCGCTATATGGACAAAATTGCCCCGACCAAAGCTGACATCGCACTGCTGGAACCCTTTGCCGGTCTTGCTCTTGAGCACATTCATGTGCCGACAACCACCACAGAATTTGAAATAGCGGCGGCCGAGATCAAGGCCGCTGGCCTGGTAGGTTTCGATACCGAATCCAAGCCGACCTTTGTCACCGGCGATGTAAGCGAGGGGCCGCACGTGGTTCAGTTTGCGTTGCAGGATAAGGCCTATCTCTTCCAGTTTCATCAAACACTTGGGCATCCATACCTCATCGAGCTATTACAATCGAAGGCGCTCATCAAGGTGGGCTTTGGGCTTAAATCAGATAGCAGGCAAATCTATGCAAAGCTGGGAATATATCTGGGCGGGGTGGTTGATCTTAATACGGTGTTTCGCGCAGACGGATATCACAAGGAGATGGGTGTGCGGGCGGCGGTGGGCCTGGTATTTAAGCAACGCTTTGCCAAATCCAGGCATGTCACCACCTCCAACTGGTCGCGGCCTCAACTCACGTCTCAGCAGATACTCTACGCGGCAAACGATGCCTATGCTGCACTTAAGGTACTGGAGGCGCTCAATATCCCCCGCGAAGACTTGCCTGTCATGGGTTTGACTACTGGCAGCAATGATTCCAGCCAGTTAACGGAGTAACCCGCCCACACCTGTTTATCCCACGTGACCGTATTGATGATGGGTCTTCCCGTGATAAAATGCGCGCTTTCCCGATTTCCTCTTTTTATCGTTCCGGAAGGCCAGCCATGTTTTCAAATAAAAATACCATCGCTCAAACTGATCCCGATTTATGGGCCATGATTCAAAACGAAAATCGCCGCCAGGAAGATCACATCGAGCTGATTGCTTCCGAGAACTACACCAGCCCGGCGGTGATGGAAGCGCAGGGCAGCAAGCTGACCAATAAATATGCAGAAGGCTACCCCGGCAAGCGTTACTACGGTGGATGCGAGTATGTGGATCAGGCTGAGCAGTTGGCGATAGACCGCTTGAAGGCGCTGTTTGGCGCGGAATACGCCAACGTGCAGCCGCACTCCGGTTCACAGGCCAATCAGGCGGTGTATGTGTCGGTGCTTAAACCTGGTGACACTATACTCGGTATGTCGCTGGCCCACGGAGGTCACCTCACCCACGGCGCGTCGGTCAATATCAGCGGCAAGCTGTATAACGCGATTACCTATGGCCTTAATGCCAAAGAAGAGATCGACTACGACGCCGTGCAGCAATTGGCCAACGAACACAAGCCCAAGATGATCGTAGCGGGCGCTTCGGCGTATGCACTGGTGATCGACTGGAAACGCTTCCGTGCCATCGCCGACAGTGTGGGTGCGTATCTGTTTGTGGATATGGCGCACTATGCAGGCCTGGTGGCTGCAGGTGTTTATCCTAGCCCCGTAGGTATTGCTGACTTTGTGACCAGCACCACCCACAAAACCCTGCGCGGCCCGCGCGGCGGCATCATCATGGCCAAGGCCGAGCATGAGAAGGCGTTGAATTCGGCGATTTTCCCCGCCCTGCAAGGCGGCCCGTTGATGCATGTGATCGCCGCCAAAGCCGTGGCTTTCAAGGAAGCGGCCAGTAAAGAATTCATGGAATACCAGAAGCAGGTGGTTGAAAACGCGCGCGTGATGGCCAAGGTATTGCAGGCGCGCGGTGTTCGTATTGTGTCTGGACGTACCGATTGCCATATGTTCCTGGTTGATCTGCAACCTAAAAATCTTACCGGAAAAGATGCGGAAGCCGCTTTGGGCCGTGCGCATATCACGGTAAACAAAAACGCGATTCCCAATGACCCGCAAAAGCCGTTTGTCACCAGTGGCATCCGTATCGGCAGTGCAGCCATGACCACACGCGGCTTTAGGGAAATTGAAGCCGAGACACTGGCCAACCTGATTGCCGATGTGCTGGATGCGCCCAATGATGACAAGGTGCTGGCCCGTGTCGTGGCAGAGGTGAAAAAGCTGACGACAAAGTTCCCGGTGTACGGAGCTTAAGTCAAGAAATAAACTTATTTATTCTGGACACGTGAAATTATGAAATGTCCATTCTGCAAGCATCCGGATACGCAGGTAGTCGATTCGCGCGAGAGTGATGAGGGCGATAGTATTCGCCGCCGCCGCCGCTGCCTCAAGTGCGAGAAGCGCTTTACGACCTATGAAACGGTGGAGTTGCGCATGCCACAAGTGGTGAAGCAGAACGGCATGCGCAGCGAGTTTGATGCGGAAAAATTGCGCACCAGTTTTTCACGCGCGCTGCATAAACGTCCGGTGTCGACCGAGCTGGTGGATGCGGCAGTGGATCATGTCACGCAAAAGGTGTTTGCGATGGGTGAGCGTGAAATCGGCTCGCGCGAAATTGGCGAGCTGGTGATGAAGGAATTGCTCAAGCTGGACAAGGTGGCCTACATCCGTTTTGCATCGGTATATAAAAGTTTTCAGGATGTGGGTGATTTTGCCGACGCGGTGGATGCGGTGCGCCACTCGCCTGCCAAACGCAATACTGCACTCAAACCTAAAAAATAAAAATCATGTTGTCAGCTGAAGACAGCGTCTGGATGGCACAAGCACTGCAACTTGCAGAGCGGGGCCTCTATACGACAACGCCCAATCCGCGTGTTGGCTGTGTGATAGCCAAAGGTGGTGAGCAGCTGGGCGAAGGCTGGCACGAACGCGCGGGAGAAGCCCATGCAGAAGTGCATGCCTTGCGCGCGGCGGGTATAGCAGCAAAGGGGGCAACCGCTTATGTCACGCTGGAGCCATGCAGCCACCACGGCAGAACACCTCCCTGCGCGGAAGCCCTGATCGCCGCTGGTATTGCCCGTGTGGTTGTCGCGATGCAAGACCCCAATCCGCAAGTGTCCGGTCAGGGACTTGCGCGACTGCGTGCGGCAGGGATTGAAGTTGATTGCGGCTTGATGGAAGCGCCAGCGCGTGCATTGAATGCCGGGTTTGTTTCGCGCATGAGCCGTGGCCTGCCTTTCGTGCGCAGTAAAATTGCCATGAGCCTGGATGGGCGCACCGCATTGAATAACGGAGTGAGCCAGTGGATCACCGGTGCAGCGGCACGACGCGACGGCCACCACTGGCGTGCACGATCCTGTGCGGTACTGACAGGCATAGGAACCGTGCTGGCCGACGACGCACAGCTAAGCGTGCGCGAAGCGCAAGCAACGCGTCAGCCAATGCGGGTGGTGCTGGACAGTACATTAAAGATGCCGCTGTCTGCGCGCATTTTGCAAGGCGGCAATGTGCTGATTTATACCGCCACGCGCGACACGCAGAAAATTGCAGCGCTGGAAACAGCGGGTGCGAAGGTAGAGGTAATGGCGGCAACGAATGGCCGGGTGGATTTGACTGCCTGCCTGAAAGATCTGGCAGCGCGCGGTTGCAACGAGGTGCTGGTGGAAGCCGGACGTACGCTGAATGGCGCTTTGCTGCAGGCAGGTCTGGTGGATGAGCTGGTGTTATATATGGCGCCGCAATTGCTGGGTGACTTGGCGCGTGGGATGGCACAGTTGGGCGAGCTGACATCACTGGATCAGCGTGTCGAACTGAAGTGGCTGGACGTAAGCCAGATCGGCCAGGATTTACGTATCCTGGCCAGTGTGCAAAGGAGATAAGCATGTTTACCGGAATAATTGCCGACGTAGGCACCATAGCGGACAAACAGGAACGCGACGGCGGCTTGCGTTTGCGCATAGAGACCAACCGGCTGGGAATGGAGGATGTGCAGTTGGGTGACAGCATCGCGGTAAATGGTGTATGTCTAACCGCTGTCCAGATTGAAGGTAAGTGTTTTACCGTGGATGTATCACGCGAGACATTGAATTGCACGGTAGGGTTAGAGCAACAAGGCGCGCAGGTGAATCTGGAAAAAGCCTTGCGGCTGGCCGACAGGCTGGGCGGCCATCTGGTGAGCGGGCATGTGGATGGCGTGGGCGAAGTAATGGATTTCGTCAATCTGGGGGAGAGCTGGAAGCTAGTCGTGCATACACCGCATGATCTGAGCAAATATATTGCCGCAAAGGGATCCGTCACCATCAATGGTGTGAGCCTGACGGTAAACAAGATCGAAGGCACTGCGTTTGAAGTGAACCTGATCCCGCATACCCTGCAGCAAACAACACTGAAAGAACTGCATGTTGATTCCAGAGTGAATCTTGAAATTGACCTGATCGCGCGCTATGTGGAGCGGATGCTGAATGCTGACAAATAGCTTCACTGTGGAATGTGAGGCAAGTTGATTAGAGTGAGCCAGAAGTCGTAGACTATCTGCAACACAACTATTTATCGTGGACTGGTGCTACTTGAAGCGCTGCATCATAATCGGCTCATCGCGTAGTAGAGTGAAAGAAAACGGTATATTGCTCGACTGAACCCGTTGTATGTATCGGCAATTTTAGGAGCGTTTCGCATGAAGAACCGTATCATAAATGTCAAAGGTGTAGCAGTCACCATTTCCACTCGACACGAGCAGGACTACATATTGTTGACCGACATGGTGAAGCACTTCGACGGTGGTAGCGCTTTGATCGAGCAGTGGCTTAAGAACAAGGATACGGTGCTGTTCCTGGGCGTGTGGGAGCAGCTCAACAACCCGAGTTTTAATTCCCTCGAATTCGAGGGAATTAAAAACGAGGCGGGTCGAAACAGTTTTTTTCTGCCCGCCGAGAAATGGGTTGATGCCACCAATGCTGTCGGCTTGCACGCCAAAGCAGGTCGATACGGCGGTACCTTCGCACACAAAGACATCGCTTTTGAGTTTGGATCATGGCTCAGCCCGGAATTCAAGCCCTATCTCATTAAGACCGTCGTTTTGAATGGCGACCCGCGTAAATCAGCACCAATGTTTTGCTTAAGGTTCGCGCCCACAGGAATTGATGGACAACTATGCCACTAGGTGTCACAATAAGTAAATGAAGCGAATTTTCAAAACCCGCCACTTCAGTCGCTGGATGCGGAAAACAGAGTTAACGGACAGCGCATTATTAAATGCGGTGGAAGAAATGGTTCAGGGATTGATCGATGCCGACCTCGGCGGTGGCGTTGTAAAGAAACGCATCGGGCTTGCAGGCCGAGGTAAACGTGGCGGCGCCAGAACACTGGTTGCGACCAACAAGGGAAACAGGTGGTTTTTCGTCTTCGGCTTCGAGAAAAATGAACGCGCCAACATCGCGGATGATGAGCTGGAGGCATTGCGGGACATCGCTGAACAGTTGCTGGTCAGAACAGCCCAGCAGCTTGATGAGGCAGTTGAAGAAGGTGCGTTACAGGAGATTTGCCATGACCAAAAAAACCAAAACTAAAAGCCAAATTTTAGAAGCCGTACATGAGACGGCCAGTGATTTGCACCGTCTGGGTTTTATCGATAAACGTAAAATGCGCAAGTTCGACGCGCTGTGTCTCGACCCGGTACCAGCTTACGACAGTGAGAAAATCCGCGCGCTGCGTAAACATCTACAGTTAAGTCAATCAGTGCTTGCCGCAGTGTTGAACACCAGCCTATCGACAGTGCGTAAATGGGAAATCGGTGAGAAGCATCCGAGCGGGCCGTCACTAAAGTTGCTCAATCTCCTGGAGCGAAAAGGGCTGGAAGCGGTTCTTTAGAATGAGCGAAAATCATAAGTACGAGGGTTTTGCAATTTTTATCCAGCCAAATGTTAACCAACACCACATTGCGCAAACGTTTTAAACTAACCGATAAACAACGAAATTCAATTACCAACTTAATTGCTGATACCTTGCGCGCAGGGAGGATCAAACGCAAAGATGAGAATAGCGGTAACAAGTTTGTCGAATACCTGCCGTATTGGGCATAAACAGGCCAAATTCTTATCACATCCAAAAATGGACTTATCTAAAATATAGTTAAAAATTAGGTGGTTATTGTCACATCGTGATCAAAAAACTCGAAATTAACTGGATCGTAAAACCAAAGGCGATTATGAAGTAATGGGCCAAGCGCGAAGAGCAGATTGAGCGTGTGATGGGGGGCAACGGCGGGGATGTATGGGGACTTGCAGGGGATTGCGGGGCTGTAGTTTCCAGCGCTTTCAGAAACCGGTTCTGCCTCTACAGTTATTAACCTCAGATTAGGGACTGACAAATGACAACCAGTAGCGAATTTGAACGCGGAGCAGAGTGGTGTCAATGGGACTTGCATATTCACACGCCTGCGTCATTTCATTGGCTTGGAAAGTGTTTTGATTCTGACCCAAACTCGGTCGAGAATACTGCTTTAGTTGATGAAATGATTGCCGCGCTAAACGCAGCAGAGCCGGCAGTGTTTGCATTGATGGATTATTGGACTTTTGACGGCTGGTTTGCTTTAAAGCGGCGACTGGCACAAGAGGGAGCGCCAAAATTATTGAAACGTGTGTTTCCAGGAATAGAACTCCGCTTGATGGCTCCGATGACAGGGCGTTTAAATGCTCATGTACTCTTTTCCGACGAGATTACGGATCAAATGCTTCGCGACTTTAAGGCAGCTTTAAATGTTGAGCTAGTCAATCGACCGTTATCAGACGACTCTTTGGTTGCCCTTGCCCGGATGGTGGGTGAGGACAAGCTAAAGCTTCATAGTTTCAAGAAAGCGGTAGTTGATGCAAACATTAATGAGGCTTTACGAGCTGGTTCAGTTATTGCTGAAATCAATTGTGACAGCTACAAGAGTGCAATTGAAAGGGTTCCCAATGGCTATGCTGTAGGGTTCATGCCCTTTGATACAAGCGATGGGCTGGTTGATGTTAAGTGGCAGGAGCACTACGCTTATTGCTTGGGGCTTTTTAAGTCTTCACCCATTTTTGAAACGCGCAACCTAGATACGAGAGATGCCTTTGTAGGTGAGCGAACCCCTGGAAATGAAAAATGGATTGATAACTTCCAAAACGCACTTGGCAGAATTCCGAGATTAGCGGTATCAGGAAGTGATGCTCATGTTTTTACTGGCGTTCCAGGTGATAACGATAAACGGGGGTATGGTGATTATCCTTCAGGCAAGGCTACTTGGATAAAAGCTGACCCAACTTTTCTAGGGTTGCTACAAGCAATCAAGGAACCTGCGAAGCGATCCTACATTGGCGAACGACCAGGAAAATTACGCCAAGTCGAAAAAAACAAAACTTTTTTTATTGATAGTATCGAAGTCAGTAAAGCGGCGGGTAGCTCAATACCAGAAGAGTGGCTCGCAGGTTGTCGAGTGTTATTAAACCATGATTTGGTGGCGATCATCGGTAACAAAGGTAGCGGCAAAAGTGCCTTAGCGGACGTAATCGCTCTTCTGGGAAATTCTCGACAAAAAGAACATTTCTCATTTCTCAAAAAAGACAGATTTCGTGGCAAATCAGGTTCTGGCGATCCTGCTAAACAATTCATTGGCAAGATACAGTGGTTGGATAAGAGTTCGCAGAGTTCGCAGGAACGCAGTCTTTCAGACGACCCACCAGACGATAAAGTTCAGCTTGTCCGCTATATCCCACAAGGACATTTTGAAGACCTCTGCAATGATCACATCGCAGGCCGTACTGGCGCATTTGAGAAAGAGCTTAGAGCCGTTATCTTTGACTACGCAGGTGGTGCGCTTCGTTTGGGCGCGCTTGATTTTGACCAATTGATTGAGCAGCAAGAGGGGGGCTATAGAGATCAGTTAGGGGAATATCGAAAAGACCTTGCAAGGCTCAATCTGGAGATTGAAAACATTGAGGCACAACGCCAACCGCAGGTAAAGCTGTCACTGAAAGAGCTTTTGGCACTCAAGAAAAGGCAGATTGAAGAGCACAGCAGCATCAACAACAAGCCAGGGAATATTCCTAAACCGTCAGAACAGTTGTCTAGCGAGCAACAGCAAGCTGCAAGCTCTCTTGAAGGAATTACACTCAAGCTCAAGAGTTTCGAAGAAGAAGCAATATCAAACGCGAGTATCCAAGAGAGCCTTGCAGCCAAATCAAAAGCCATCCAAGCCATTCGCGAACGTTTGCGTACTTTGGAAAAACAGTACAAACAATTTCAAGACGACACGGCAAAAGATTTAGTTGTATTGGGAGTGACGCCACACGATCTTGCCTTGCTAAGCGTAAACAAGCAAATACTCGATGAAATGGCAGCAAAGGTTGCGCAAGAACAGCAGTTCTTAGCGGATAAATCCAGCCAGAACGAACAGGCTAAGCAAGCTTTGAATAACGAGGAATCAGCACTGAAGAACAAGCTCAACGAGCCACAACTTTTATATCAGAACAGCCTGAAAGCTATAGAGCTTTGGGAAGAAAAGCTGCGTGACCTGACTGGTGCACCAGATGCTCCTGAGACACTGAAAGGTTTAGAGAACAGAATTGCGCAACTTGATGAACTGCCTGAATTGCTAGAAATGAAGCAGAGCCAACGCCTAAATTTAACTGGTGATATTTTTGACATTCTGAATGCACAGAGAAAAGCGCGTGAGGACTTATTCAAACCAGTCCAGGAATTGATACAAGGCAATAAGCTCATAATAGATGAATATAAGTTGCAATTTCAGGCAACGTTAGGCGGGTCATTAGGAGCACTTTCGTCCGCACTATTCGCACTTATCAAGCAGACATCTGGTGAGTTCAGGGGTGAAGACGAAGGTCATTTCGTGGTGAAACGTTTATCTGAACAGTTCGATCTCAATCAAAGGGAGGAGGTGTTGATATTTGTTGACGAACTCGACACAAAGATTCATCTGGCGGCAGGCAATGCTGATGACATCGGAATCACTTCGATACTGAAAAAAGATAGGACGGCAAGTAGTGTGTATGACTTGCTCTATGGTTTGTCGTATTTGGAGCCGCGTTACTCACTACTATTTCAAGATACCCAAATTGAGCAGCTATCTCCCGGTCAACGCGGCGCACTCCTTCTTATCTTTTACTTATTGGTAGACAAGGGTCGTAACCCAATTATCTTAGATCAGCCGGAGGAGAACCTCGATAATGAGACTGTTGTAAGCCTGCTTGTGCCTGTATTGAGTGAAGCGAAGAAGAAGCGGCAAATCATAATGGTCACTCATAACCCGAATCTCGCAGTGGTATGTGATGCCGAGCAGGTTATTTACTCGACATTTAATCGTAAGGGTGCATCGAAGATAGAGTACGTGTCGGGATCAATCGAAAATCCCATTATCAATGCGCACGTTGTCAATGTACTTGAAGGTACGAAACCAGCATTCAATAACCGACGTAGCAAATACCATTGATTGAAGATGAATCACAGCATGTCATCTTGAGCTGAAGTATCGATGCCATAGTGGTAAAATCGCGGACTTGGGCAGAGCTATACTCCGCAAAAAACAATATTAACGAGTATGCAACCATGCGACTGCGAGGTTGCGTTGAAAAATCAAAGGTAAGCAGGAAATGACAGACATAGCACCGGTACAGGAAATTATTGAAGAAATGCGCCAGGGGCGCATGGTGGTGCTGATCGACGAAGAGGATCGCGAGAACGAGGGCGATCTGGTGTTTGCGGCGGAATTTGCCACCGCAGAAAAAATCAACTTCATGGCCAAGCATGGCCGCGGCCTGATCTGCCTCACGCTGACCGAGGCGCACTGCAAGCAGATTGATCTGCCTTTGATGGTGCGCGAAAACGGCCTGCCGCTGGCGACCAATTTTACGCTGTCGATTGAAGCGGCGACGGGAGTGACCACCGGCATTTCAGCCGCCGACCGCGCGCGCACGGTGTTGATGGCTGCGGATAAAAATGCCAAGCCCTCCGACATTGTGCAGCCCGGCCATATCTTCCCGTTGATGGCCAAAAACGGCGGCGTACTGGTGCGCGCCGGGCACACCGAAGCGGGCTGTGACCTGGCGCAGCTTGCCGGGCTGACACCTGCCTCGGTGATCTGCGAGATACTGAAGGAAGACGGCGAAATGGCGCGCCTGCCCGACCTGATTGTGTATGCGAAAACACACAATCTCAAGATCGGCACCATCGCCGATCTGATCGAGCACCGCAGCCATACCGAAAAACTGGTGGAGTGTGTCGCCACCCGCAATGTGCAGACCGCCTACGGCGAGCTGGAACTGCGCACCTATCTCGACAAGACTACGCAGCGCACACATCTGGCGCTGGTTAAAGGAAAAATTCAGCCGCAAGTTGAAACACTGGTGCGGGTGCATGAGCCGCTTTCGGTACTGGATTTTCTGGAGCAGACCAGCTATCCGAATTCCACCAGCGTGCATGACGCCCTGCTTAAAATTAAACAGGCAACAGCCGGCGTGATGGTAATGCTGCATCACACAGAAACATCCGAAGACCTGCTGGCACGTGCCGCCGCCAAGCCGGAAACACATCATGCGGCACGTTGGGACCCGCGCAGTTATGGCATCGGCGCGCAAATACTGCGTGACCTGAATGTCGGTAAAATGCGGCTTATTGCAACGCCCAGAAAATTACCCAGCATGGCGGGTTTTGGTCTGGAAGTAGTTGGCTACGTACATAACGAAGGATAAAAAATGAAAGAAATCGAAAAAAATTTAAACGGCAAGGGCATGCGTATCGGCATCGTGCAAAGCCGCTTCAATCCCGTGGTGTGTGAAGGCTTATTGGGCGCCTGCCGCTCGCAGCTCAAGCAGCAAGGGGTGAATGACAGTGACATCACGCTGGCAACGGTGCCGGGCGCGCTGGAAATTCCGCTGGTACTGCAACAAATGGCAGGCAGCGGAAATTTTGATGCGCTGATTGCGCTGGGCGCAATCATACGCGGCGACACTTATCACTTTGAGGTGGTATCAAACGAATCAGGCCGTTGTGTAAGCGATGTGCAACTGGATAACGGTATACCGATTGCCAACGCGATACTCACTACTGATACCGATGAACAGGCCGAAGAACGCATGATCGTTAAAGGCGAAGAAGCCGCACTGGTCGCGATTGAAATGGCGAATCTGCTAAAGGCGCTGGCATGAAAGAACCAGTTTCTGCCGGTACTGCCGCCAAAGCGCCAGCAAAAAGCGCGCGCCATCGTGCGCGTGAGTTGGCCTTGCAGGCCATTTACCAGTGGCGTATGAGCGGTGGCGACCATCTGGAGATTGATAAAACCACGCGCGCAGAAAAAAGTCTGGGCCGTTACGATATCGAACTCTTCAGCCAGTTGTTGCGCGGCGTGGTCGAGCATAATCAAGCGCTGGTTGCGGCGCTTGCACCGCATCTCGATCGCGACATGAATGAACTCAGCCCGATCGAATTTTCGGTGTTGCTGCTCGGCGCGTTTGAACTGACGCGCCACCCCGAAGTACCTTACCGCGTGGTGATCAACGAAGCGGTTGAGCTCGCCAAAACCTTTGGAGGTACCGATGGCCACAAGTATGTGAATGGCGTGCTGGACAAGCTTGCTGCACAGGTCAGAGCGATAGAAATTGCCGCGAAGTAAGCAAACTGGATAAATGCTTTTACCCCACTTTTGTAAAGGGGGGCAAGGGGGGATTTGATGTTTTGTGAAATTACCAACTTTCAACCCCCCCTCAGTCCCCCTTTGCTAAAGTGGGAAGTGAAAGTGCAGTCGCCTTGATCAGCCCAAGGCATTGCACGTTTGAATTCTCCTTTTTCCTGTTCGAGGCCATCTTGTCCGAATTCAGCCTGATCCAGAAATACTTTACCCGCGCCACCCCAAGCGCAGTTTTAGGCGTGGGTGACGATGCCGCACTGGTGCGCGTCAGTGCTGGCATGGAGCTGGCAATCTCTACCGACATGCTGGTCAGCGGCACCCACTTTTTCCCTGATGCAGATCCCTTTAAGCTGGGCCGCAAGGCGCTGGCAGTCAATATTTCCGACATGGCGGCGATGGGTGCACAGCCGCGCTGGGCCACGCTGGCAATCGCACTGCCGGCTGAAGACGAAGCCTGGCTGGAGCGATTCAGTGCCGGATTTTTTGCGCTGGCCGATGAATATCAGGTGGAATTAATCGGCGGCGATACCACCCATGGCCCGCTCAATTTGAGCGTCACCATCCTGGGCGAAGTGCCGCCAGGTAAAGCGCTGCGGCGCGATGGTGCACAGGCGGATGATGAAATCTGGGTGTCGGGCACGCTGGGCGATGCCGCATTGGCGCTGGCGCACATGCAGGGCAGGCTGAAGCTGGATGAGGCCTGCTTTACCGCAATAGCACCCGCTTTGCACAGTCCGCTACCAAGGGTAGGGCTGGGCATTGCGTTGCGCGACATTGCGCATAGTGCAATCGATATTTCAGACGGCTTCCTGGCCGATATGGGGCATATACTGGAACGCTCCGGCATGGCTGCCGAAATTCGGTTTGACAAGTTGCCGGTGTCGACTTACTTGCGGCAATATGTGGCGCAAGACTTGGGCAAACAATGCGTACTGGCGGGCGGCGATGTGTATGAATTGTGTTTTACTGCATCCGCTGAGAATCATGCACAGATTGAAAATTTATCAGCCTGGCTGGATTTGCCCTTAAGCTGTATCGGCAATATAGTCGCGGGCTCAGGGTGTAAAGTGCTTGCAGCAGATGGCAGTGTGATGACGATAAAGGAAACCGGCTATGACCACTTCGCGTGAAAGCTTTTATTTAAAACCTGACTGGCGCCTGCTGTTCAGCCACCCCGCGCATTTCTTTTCCTTGGGCTTCGGCAGCGGCCTGATGCCCAAAGGCCCAGGTACCGCCGGCACCCTGGTTGCCTTCCCGCTCTACTGGCTGCTCGCGCCTTTGATGAATGATTACCTTTTCCTGCTGTTTCTGGTGTTGGCATTTATTGTGGGTATCTCAATTTGCGACAAAACCGGCCGTGCGCTGGGTGTGCCGGATCATGGCGGTATTGTGTGGGACGAAATCGTGGCCTTTATGCTGGTACTGTTTTTTACGCCAGCCGGCATCTACTGGCAGATACTGGCATTTGTGCTGTTCCGTTTTTTCGACATCGTGAAACCTCAGCCGATAAAATATTTCGACCAGAATATGCATGGCGGGCTGGGGGTCATGTTTGATGATCTGCTGGCGGCGGGTTATGCGCTGTTCTGTCTGGCGTTTATTAAAAGCCTGATTCCATGATGCGTCTGCTTCTACTTTTGCTGTTCAGCATTGGCATTGTGCATGCGGAAGAATTCGACGCCAAGGTCATTGCGGTGATGGATGGCGATACCGTGCTGGTGCTGCGCGATGGCAGGAAAATAAAAGTGCGCCTGGTCAATATTGATGCACCCGAATCTGATCAGGAGTTTGGCAAGGAATCACGTGATGCGCTGGTGAATATGGTGCTGAAAAAGCAGGTTCACATCAACAGCCAGGCAATAGACAGTTATGGGCGCATGATCGCCGAGCTCAGCCTTGATGGACAGAGTGTGAATGAGGAACAGGTGAACAAGGGCATGGCGTGGGAGTACTCTCACTTCCATCGCAACAAGCGTTATTTGTCTCTTAACCAGCAAGCACGGCAGGCGAAGCGTGGTCTGTGGGCACAGTCTGTGCAGCCTGTTTCACCCGAGCAATGGCGCAAGACCCATCTCAAAAAGACACATGTAGCGAAAGCAGTATCATCCACTCAGATGAATGCGGCCTGCGGCAAAAAGCATCTGTGCAGGCAGATGAAAACTTGCGAGGAGGCGAAGATTTATTTCCTGCAGTGCGGCGTGCAAACACTGGATGGAAATGGTGACGGTGTGCCGTGCGAGAATTTGTGCCCGCAGCGGTAAGTGCAATTTTTACATGATGTGCATACACCTGCTCTAGCCTAGGGCCGGGGTATGCAGAGCAGGAATTCAGTGCGGACGTTTAACGAATAATTCCTGGCGTGCGGCACGGCTGATCGCGACCACCGCAGCATGGGTCAGTTTGCGCTCTACTGAAATAGCATAAAACTGCTCGATCACTTCTTCGGTCGTGCCAATTCTGACAACCTCATATTGCCTCATCACCTGTTCTGCAATCGCCGAAGGGGCGGCGAAAATACCTGCTCCTACCTGCCCGAAAGCTTGCATCAGCGCGCTATCGTCAAACTCGCCGGCAATGCGCGGACGAATCTGTTTATCGCTGAACCAGCGTAACAGTCTGGGCCGCACAGCAACGTCTTCGCCCGGCAAGAGCATGGGAGCATTATTCAGGCACTGCGGGAATGCTTCGGCATGCTGCTTTGCCAGTTCCTTTGTGGCAAAGAAAGTGATTCCGCATTCTCCAAGCAGGTGGCTGTAGCCACGCACGTAGATGTTGCGCGGCATGGGGCTGTCGGCAATCACGATGTCGAGCCGATGCACGGCCAGTTCCGCCAGCAGATCGGCCACCTTGCCTTCGCGGCAAATGATGCGCGGCGCTTGTGGCACCTGCATCGCGGGTTCCAGTAACTGATAGGCGAGGGTCTTGGGCACCGAGTCGGTGATTCCGACACTGAACTGCATGGGCCGGTCGGGAGTGCGGTGATGCAAAACTTCTTCCAGCTCTTTACCGAGCGAAAAAATTTCGTCGGCATAACTCAACACCATATGCCCTGTCTCGGTGAGCTCGAAGCCGCGACCTGCACGCTTGAACAACTTTTCCCCCAGCACTTCCTCGAACAGGCTTAGCTGTCCGCTGATGGTTTGTGGCGTGAGATGCAGACGCTCGCTGGCACGGGTCACTCCGCCTGCTTTGGCCACCGCCCAAAAATAGTGAAGATGCTTGTAATTAATCATGCCCATTTCCCAATACTTCGTATTTTACGAAGTCATTCTAAATTATATTCGATTTTAAAGAATAATTAAATGGTTATATACTCATGAAAATTGAAATACGCAGCTACTGCGTTGAGTGGATGATGAAGCGCATTATTTTTGATTATTGCAAATCTGGAAAAGCGCATCGCGATGCTCAAACAGCAAGGCTGATCATGTGATTCCCGTGTTTAACCCAAGTAAATTTAAATATGAAATCAGCCATTATTAACAGAAATTATTCCGCACTCATGCTCAGTTTGTTGGTGGTGGCCATGTTTGCGTCGCCCAAAGCAAATGCAACAGAGCTTACTTTGGCTGAGGCATTGCGACTTTCGGCCGAGAATAGCCCGTCACTTGCCTCTGCAGCGGCGCAGGACAGAAGTGCGCAAGCGGCGCTTGATTCTGCGCGTGCCTATCCCAACCCAGAAATGGAGATTGCCTCGGGTATGACGCGCCCGCGTCAGCCGGGCGGAGAAAACGGGCGTATAGAAATGCTGGGGCTGTCGCAGCAATTTGAATTGCCTGGACTGCGTAATGCACGTAGACAAGGCGCGGAGGCGGGCATTGTGACCGGTTCCGAAAATCTGGCTGAGGCGCGTCTGTACCAATACATTACGGTGAAACAGGCATTTTATGACGTACTCCGGCGTCAGGAAGAGTCAGGCCTGGCTGCAGAAAACTTCGCCTTGCTGCAGCAAATACGCAACCGCGTGAAAGTTAAAGTTGGCGTTGGCGAGTCCCCGCGATATGAGCTGGTTAAATCCGAGGCAGAAACGCTGGCGGCTGAAAGTGCGGCCAGAAGTGCCGAGCATCGGATAACGCAGGCGCGTGACCGGCTGCGGGCAGTCACCGGTGGAATGCTCGCCGCCACGTTTGTGGCGGTTGCAGAGCCGGCACAAATTGCCGATCTGCCGGCTTTGAATGTCTTGCGTGAGGAGCTTCTGGCCAGACAGCCTTTGCTCAAAGTAGCTGAATCAGAGACGCACCGTGCACAGGCACGGCTTGATCTTGAGCGTGCTTTGCGCACGCCGCAGCCCACTATCAAGTTAAGTACCGAGCGTGACCAGAATGAGAGCCAGTGGCGCATCGGTGTGGTTCTGCCCCTGCCTTTATGGAGTCGCCGCGCGGGTCCCATAGGCGAGGCAAGAGCAGGTCTGGAGCGGGCGCAAGCAGATGCGCAGCAAATACGCCTTGAGTTGCTGGCAGAGCTGGATCAGGCATATAGCCGCTATCAGATTGCCGGTTTTCAGCTTGCAACTTTTGAATCCGGTTTGCTTAAAGAAGCCGGGACTGCATTGAAAGTGGCCGAGGCGGCTTACCGTTTTGGAGAGCGCGGTATTCTTGATTATCTCGACGCACAGCGCGTTTTGCGCTCGACCCGGATGGATTTCCTTAACGCACGTTATGAATTACAGGCCGCACTGATCGTGATCGAGCGTCTGCGCGCAACCCCCTTAACATCAAAATAAAATTCGCAAATCGAGCCCTCCTAACTCTCTCCCTCCGGGAGAGAGTTAGGAGGGAGAAACCGGAGAAATATTATGAAATACGCTTTACCACCTGTTGTTTTTGCATTTTTAGTCACTGCTGCACTGAGCGGTTGCAGTGAGAAGGAAGTTCCTGCTGCTGCGATAGCAGTGGTCGACCCTACACTGGTGGCGGTGCAGCCTGACTTTCTCCAGCGCCTGAAAATGACCGCTGTCAGTGAAGTTGAAGTGACGGAGACGCTGCGCGTGCCCGCCCGCATCGAAGTGAATGAGCAGCGCGTGGCGCGCATCGGATCTGCAGTGACCGGGCGCGTGGTCGATATTTATACACCCCTCGGCCAGCAGGTAAAGCGCGGCGAGGTACTGGCCACGCTGCATAGCACCGAGCTGTCCGCCGCCCAGCTAGCCTACATCAAGGCGCTGTCGCAGGCGGAATTGCAGCGCCGCGCGGTGGAGCGCGCCAAGCTGCTCTTTGCCGCTGACGTGATCGGCGCCGCCGAGTTGCAAAAGCGCGAAAGCGAGCTGGCCCAGGCGCAGGCTGAAATGCAGGCATCGCACGGCCAGCTTGGCGTGCTGGGCATGACAGAAAGCGATACAGCCAAGCTGGCGGCGACCCGCACCGTGCACTCATTGTCCTCAATTACTTCAACCCTGAATGGGGTAATCATCGAACGCAAGGTGACGCGAGGACAAGTGGTGCAGCCGGCGGATGCACTCTTTACGGTGGCCGACCTGGCGCATGTCTGGCTGGTGGCCGAAGTGCCGGAACAGCAGGCTGCACTGGTGACGAAGGGCGAAGCAGCGCAGGCCGAGATACCGGCATTAAACGGAAAACTTATCGAGGGGCGGCTGATTTTTGTTGCCGATACTGTCAGTCCGGACAGGCGCACGGTAACGGTACGCATGGACGTGGACAACCCTAAGCGCATGCTCAAACCGGAAATGCTCGCCTCCATGCTGATCCAGGGCGCGCCGCAGCGCCGCCTGGTAGTGCCGGCCTCTGCGGTAGTGCGTGAGGACAACAAGGATCATGTCTTCGTCCAGCTGGATGGTGGCAACTTCCAGTTGCGCGCCGTCGTACTGGGGGCTGAAAGCAAGGGATACATCCCGGTGCAGGGCGGACTGAGGAGTGGTGAGCGTATCGTCACCGAGGGCGCGTTCCATCTCAACAACGAGCGCAAGCGCAAGGAACTGGAAGGCTGAGTTTGATGGGCTGATAGCTGCGAATGAATTAGCAGCTATCAGCTGACCCACCGTAACCCTGTGAAGAATGAATCATATAGAGGCTAAAACATGTTGGAATCCCTAATACGTGCGTCGCTCAAGTCGCGCCTGGTGCTGGCCGTGGTGGCGGTATGTCTGGTGGTGTTCGGGCTGGACGCGACGCGCAAGCTTTCAGTAGACGCTTTCCCTGATGTCACCAACGTCCAGGTGCAGATTGCCACCGAGGCCCGCGGCCGCTCGCCGGAGGAAGTCGAACGCTTTGTCACCGTGCCGCTGGAAATGGCCATGACCGGCCTGCCTGGGCTGGATGAGATGCGCTCGTTGAACAAGCCGGGCTTGTCGCTAATCACCCTGGTGTTCACCGATGCCACCGATGTTTATTTTGCGCGCCAGCTGGTGATGGAGCGCCTGATCGAGGTTGCCGGGCGCATGCCGCAAGGGGTGACGCCGACGCTGGGGCCGCTCTCCACCGGCCTGGGCGAGGTCTACCAGTACACACTTGAGCGGCCCGACGATGGCGATAAAGCGCTCTCGGTAGAGGAGCTCACCAAGCGCCGTATCGCCCAGGACTGGGTGGTGCGCCCGTTGTTGCGCGGCATCCCCGGTGTGGCGGAGATCAACTCGCAGGGCGGCTACGTTAAGCAGTACCAGGCGCTGGTAAACCCTGACCGCATGCGCCACTACAAGGTCACGCTGCAGGACGTGTTCCAGGCGCTGGCCCGCAACAATGCCAACTCCGGCGGCGGCGTGCTGCCCCACTATGCAGAGCAGTACCTGATCCGCGGCATCGGCCTGATCAAGGATCTGGACGACATCCGCAGCATCGTGCTCAAGGAACAGGACGGGGTGCCGGTGTTCGTGCGCGACGTGGCTGAAATCACCATCGGTCACGAGGTGCGTTATGGCGCGCTGCTGAAGAACGGTGTCACCGAATCGGTGGGCGGCATCGTCATGATGATACGAGCCGGCAACGCCAAGGAGGTGGTGTCGCGCATCAAGGAACGGGTTGCGGAGATTAACGACAAGGGCATGCTGCCAGACGGCCTCAGGATCGCCCCCTACTATGACCGCAGCGAACTGGTGGATGCCGCGCTCGACACCGTGGTGAAGGTGCTGATCGAGGGCGTGGTGCTGGTGATCATCGTGCTGTTCCTTTTCCTCGGCGACGTGCGCTCGTCCCTGGTGGTGGTCGCTTCGCTGGTACTGACGCCGCTCATCACCTTCATGGCGATGAACTATTTCGGCCTGTCCGCCAACCTGATGTCCCTGGGCGGTCTGGCCATCGCCACCGGGCTGATCGTGGACGGCTCGGTGGTGGTGGTGGAGAACGCCTTCCAGCGCCTGGCCGAGAACAAGGGCAAGGGAATGAGCCGGGTGCGTGTGGTGCTGGATGCGGCGACGGAAGTGGGTACACCGGTGATCTTCGGTGTCTCCATCATCATACTGGTGTTCCTGCCTCTGATGACCCTGCAAGGCATGGAGGGCAAGATGTTCGCGCCGCTCGCCTTCACCATCGCCATCGCGCTGTTCGTCTCGCTGGTGCTGGCGCTCACCCTTACCCCTGTGCTGTGTTCCTATTTGCTGGTGGGTAAGGACGAGCACGATACCCGTCTGGTGGCGCTGGCCAAAAAGCCCTACCTGCGCCTGTTAGCCTGGACGCTGCTTAACGGCAGAAAGACCATTATTGCCGCATCTGCGGTGTTCGTAGCCGCCATCCTGCTGCTGCCGTTCCTCGGCACGGCCTTCATTCCAGAGATGAAGGAAGGCTCGATCGTACCCGGCATCAACCGTGTGCCCAACATCTCGCTGGAGGAATCCATCAAGCTGGAAATGGAGGCGATGCGCCTGGTGATGCAGGTGCCAGGGGTGAAGTCCGCCGTTTCCGGCGTCGGCCGCGGCGAAAGCCCTGCCGATTCGCAAGGGCAGAACGAGTCCACCCCCATCGTCAGCCTCAAGCCGCGTGGCGAATGGCCCAAGGGCTGGAACCAGGACGATATTGCCGCCGGCATCAGGGAAAAACTGATGACCCTGCCGGGGGTACAGATCGTGATGGCACAGCCAATCTCCGACCGGGTGGACGAGATGGTTACTGGGGTGCGCTCCGATGTGGCGATCAAGCTGTTCGGTGACGATATGGATATGCTCAAGCAGACCGCGGACGCCATCGCCAAAGTAGCCGCTGGCGTCAACGGTGCGCAGGATCTGAAGGTGGAACGTGTGACCGGCCAGCAGTATCTGTCCATCGAGATAGACCGCCAGGCCATCGCCCGCCACGGACTCAATGTGTCGGACATTCACGACGTGATCGAGGGCGCCATCGGCGGCCGGACTGCTACTGAGATCTACGAGGGCGAGCGCCGCTTCGGCGCGGTGGTGCGTCTGCCGGAGAAATTCCGCGGCGACGTGGAGACCATCCGCAGCCTGCTCGTCAGCTCTCCCAACGGCGCACTGGTAGCGCTTGAAAGCCTGGCTCACATCCGCGTCGTGGACGGACCGGCCCAGATCAGCCGCGAAAAGGCCAAGCGCCGCATCGTGGTGGGGGTGAACGTGAAGGATCGTGACCTTGGCAGCTTTGTCGCCGAACTGCAACTGGCGGTGGACAGCAAGATCAAGCTGCCGGAGGGCTACTATATGGAGTGGGGCGGCCAGTTCCAGAACATGGAACGTGCGATGGGTCATTTGATGATTATTGTACCGGTGACTGTCGCGGCGATTTTCTTCCTGCTGTTTTTGCTGTTCAGTTCGTTGCGTTACGCCGCTCTCATTATCCTGGTGCTGCCCTTTGCCTCAATCGGCGGCGTGGTGGCGCTGTTCGTCACCGGCGAATATCTATCGGTACCGGCCTCGGTGGGTTTCATCGCCCTGTGGGGGATCGCGGTATTGAATGGCGTGGTGCTGGTGTCTTATATCCGCAGTCTGCGCGATGAGGGTATGAGCCAGGCTGACGCCGTGCTGCAGGGTTGCAAGCAGCGCTTCCGCCCGGTGCTGATGACCGCAACGGTGGCGATGCTGGGTCTGATTCCGATGCTGTTCGCTAACGGGCCCGGATCGGAGGTGCAGCGGCCATTGGCGATCGTGGTGATAGGCGGTTTGATTACGTCCACCCTGCTTACGCTGGTGGTGCTGCCTACGCTGTATAAATGGTTTGAAGAAAAGCCCGTCGAGGCATAGGAGAAAACACATGAAAGAAATTAAAGCCATCATACGGCCGTCACGGCTGCATAAAATCCGCGAAGCTTTTCGTGGTTTGCCCGGTTTCCCGGGCATGAGCGCCTCCCATGTGGAGGGTTGTAGCGCCCATGCGGGGGAAGAACGCCACGACACACTGAAGGAGGAGCTTACTGACTTCACAAAAAAAGTGCGCATCGAAATTGTCGCGCCCGACGAGATGGTGCCCGATATCCTGCGCATCATTCACCAAAACGCGCATACCGGCCAGATGGGGGATGGAGTGCTGTGGGTCACGGAGGTGGGCACATTTCGTCGCCTGTGCCACAGCGAGGAATGAGGCTGCGGGGAAGCACAGAGAAATCGGATACCCTTCCGGCATGATCAGGCATAGAATTTAGCCCGAAGACGATAAACCAGATCGTGGTTATTTTAATTGAGCCAGATTTCACCGCGATCATGAAAGAGTCAGGCGTGGAAGAGCTGTTACGGGAAATTCGAAAAACAATTGGAAGCGTAAATGAATAACACAATCTCAATCGGCGAACCCTGGATGTGGGCCGCCTTTGTCGCTTTCGTGGTGGTGATGCTGGTACTGGATCTGTTCGTGTTCGGCGGCAGCAAGGCGCACAAGGTGAGTGCTAAAGAGGCGGCTGCATGGTCGCTGGTCTGGTTCAGTCTGGCGCTGCTGTTTAACGCCGGCCTCTGGTGGTATCTGAACGGCACGGTCGGGCAGGACATCGCCGAGCGCAAGGCGCTGGAGTTTTTCACCGGCTATCTGATCGAGAAGTCACTGTCAGTGGACAATGTGTTCATCTTCCTGCTGATTTTCTCGTCCTTCCATATCGCCGCCGAATACCAGCGTCGAGTGCTGATCTTTGGCGTGCTGGGTGCCATCGTCCTGCGCGCGGTGATGATCCTGGCCGGGGCCTGGGTGGTGCGCGAGTTCAGCTGGGTGCTTTATTTCTTTGGCGCCTTTCTGGTGGTCACCGGTATGCGCATGCTGGTAATGGCAGAGAAAGAGCCAGACCTTGAGAAGAATCCTGTGCTCAAGTTTGCACGCCGGCATTTGCGCATCAGCGATGGTCAGCATGGCGAGAAGTTCAGCGTGATGAAGAACGGTGTGCGCTATTTCACGCAGCTGTTCCTGGTGCTGATCCTGATCGAAGTCTCGGATCTGGTGTTCGCGGTGGATTCCATTCCGGCCATCTTTGCCATCACCACGGACCCTTTTATCGTCTTTACTTCAAATATCTTTGCCATCATGGGGCTGCGGGCGCTGTACTTTCTTATGGCAGACGTGGCGGATCGCTTCCATCTGCTGAAATATGGCCTGGCGATGGTGCTCAACTTTATCGGCGCCAAGATGCTGATTGCGCCCTGGTATCACGTGCCAGTGGCCGCCTCGCTGGCGATCGTTGCGGTGCTGATCGGAACCAGCGTGATCGCCAGTCTGATTGCAACGCGCAAAAAATGAAGCAAGCTGAATACGGCAGACGGGAAGTATGCTCACCCTTCGATATGACTCAGGACAGGCCTGGAGACAGCATGCTGTGCTGGCTAAGCAAGGTGGCAACTGCCGAAGCGGGCGCACGATGAAGGGCATAAACGCCGTGCGTACTGCTGCCTGCACTTGCTTATTCTATGGTTAGTGTGCGGCAGCCAGCTGCATCGCAGCGCAACGCGTTGCCTGTTTCATGCCAGTCTCCCATTACCCAGCGATCGCAAATCTTGCCATCGACTTCGTGCAGATGATGTTTCTGCCTGTGCGTGTGGCCGTGGATCAGGCGCGGGTAATAGTTGGCGCGGAACAGGTCGGCAACGGCGGATAGATTAACATCCATAATTTCCATTGCTTTGGTTTGCTTCGATTCCTCGCTCATTTTCCGCAATTGTTCAATTTGCGCCTTGCGCTGTGCCAGGGGGAG
>JANXWX010000107.1 GCA_025350915.1 Nitrosomonadales bacterium | reverse complement strand
GAAGAAATAATGACGAGTGACTTCACGCGGCCTGGATGTTTTTTCACAAAGTAAGAGGCAAGCGCTCCACCGAATGAATGACTGACCAGAATAAAATTGTCGGGAATCTTTAACGCATCGAGTGCGGCTTCGATGTCTGCTATCAGTTCAGGCACATCATAGCGCGCGCCCTGGGCTTCAGTAGGCGCATCGGTATATCCATGCCCGCGTAAATCCAGCGCAACGACCCGATAGTCAGCCTGAAAATATTCCAGCTGATATTCCCAGTAAGCTGCACGCCCGCCAAAACCATGGATAAATACCATCGTCTGAACTTCATCATGCGCACCCGAGTCAACCACACTCATTTCCAAGGGATGGTCACCTGCAACTCTGTTGGGTAGTTTTATTGTGTAGCGGTGCAGGTCGACATCAAATCTCATAGCGTCCTTGAGGGGAATATAACACCAGCGTTCAGTATTACTTTAACAGCGGATGATCTTTGGGCAATTGTTTTGCGTACCAGATTGCAAGTTTATGTTTCAGGGTTTTCTCGGCAACCTGATCTTCTGGCAGGGGTTGAATCACTTTGTCGTGAACCAGCAGCCTGTAGATATATAACAACTTCTCACTCGCCGAATCTGTTGCTTCAAACTCTACCACACCGCGTCCCTCTGCATACTTGACGCCTGCGAGTAACGCCGCTTTAAACAATTCTGCTTCATGTTTGAGTTTATTCATCAGGATCCGGGGTCAATTCCTCAATTAGATCACGCAGTTTTACGTCACCCGCATGAACGCTACACTATCTGTAATAACACGCTTCAGGTTTGTATTTGTTTAAAGGATAGCAACCTTCAGCAAAATTATTATTGAGCAGATCCTATCACTTATTTGACGCGCCAACCAGCAGCCACGAAAAAAATTCGTCAAAATCTCAACATAAATTCTGTCATCCATGCAAGTATTATCAGGACACCAGTATCAATATCTCTTTTTCCTGTGACTGTAGAGAAAAGCATCGACCTCTGCCAGTACAATATTGATCAACATCATCAATGCGACTGTAGAAAACAGCGCGGATGCAAACAGTAAAATAAACAGATATTTCATAATTGCCTCCCCATATCATCACTTACGCCCTTGATAATCTTAACGGCAGCTATCGCAAACTCTTTAGCCTTGTAAAATATTGCAAGCAACGCAGGCAACTTGCAGGGATAATTGCATATGAACCCAATTACATCCCCCTCCTCCCCGCCGGCAGCAAATACTACCGGGCAATCATTCGCTGAATTGCCGTTATCACCCGCTTTGCTTGCTACATTAAATCAGCTTGAATACCACACGATGACACCGATACAGGCAGCTAGCCTGCCGATAACGCTTGCGGGCCACGATCTTATCGCACAGGCAAAGACAGGTAGCGGCAAGACGGCCGCGTTTGCGCTGGCGCTATTAAGCAAAATTAACCCGCGATATTTTGCGGTACAGGCCATAGTGCTGTGCCCCACCCGAGAACTGGCAGATCAGGTGACGCAGGAAATCCGCCGTCTGGCACGCTTTGCCGACAATATCAAAATTATTTCTCTGTGCGGCGGCAGTACCATGCGCCCGCAGATTGCCAGCCTGGAGCACGGCGCGCATATCGTCGTTGGCACACCAGGTCGAATTATGGATCACCTGCAACGCGATAGCCTCAAGCTGGAGGCACTCAATACATTAGTGCTCGACGAAGCCGATCGCATGCTGGACATGGGTTTTTATGACGATATCGCCTACGTGGCAAAACAATGCCCGCTGGAGCGCCAAACCGTGATGTTTTCGGCAACGTATCCGGAGGGTATTACCCGCCTGGCACGCCATTTTCTGCACAATCCACATGAAGTAAAGCTGCTGGAAAAACACGAAACCACCAAGATACGCCAGCGCTTCTATGAGATAAGCAATGAGCAAAGATTAGAAGCCGTCGGCTTGCTGCTCAATCATTATCGACCAGTCAGCACACTGGCCTTTTGCAATACCAAGCAGCAATGCCGTGACCTGTTGGCAATATTGCACGCGCAAGGAATTCACGCGCTAACCCTAAATGGCGATCTTGAGCAACGAGAGCGCGACCAGGTGTTAATCCAGTTTGCAAACCGCAGCTGCTCGGTGCTGGTAGCAACCGACGTGGCCGCACGCGGCCTGGACATTGCCCAGCTTGAAGCGGTTATCAATGTAGATGTAACGCCCGATCCTGAAATTCATATCCACCGAATAGGGCGAACCGGACGCGCCGATGATGAGGGTTGGGCATTAAGTTTATGCAGCCATGCAGAAATGCGCCGCGTGACCAGCATTGCAAAGATGATGGATATAGAACCCGAATGGCATGCCCTGACCGAGTTGCGAAACGTTAATGTCACTGCGCTTGTACCGCCGATGGTAACGCTACAGGTACTCGGTGGGCGCAAGGAAAAAATTCGCGCTGGGGATGTGCTGGGTGCGCTTACCGGCGAAGCGGGTTTTACACGTGAACAAGTGGGGAAAATAACGGTGACGGATCAATCCACCTATGTTGCCGTCGCACGCAATATTGCACGCGATGCGGTGCGCAAATTAACGGCAGGCAAGGTGAAAGGTAAAACGGTAAAAGTGCGCGCGCTTGAAGATTGATTCAAGCAGCACACCTCATATAATTTATTGCGCGGGAGTCGACGCTGTTGGTGTAGCAGGTACAGCTTCTTCGGCTGGCTCGGGAATTCTGGGCGCAGTCAGCACGATTTCTACACGGCGGTTACGTTTCAGATCTTCGGGTGTATTTCCCGTTGTGACGGGACGAAATTTTGAGAAACCAACGGCTTCCATTCTTGCCGGTTCAATTTTAAGCCCGAGTTCAAAATAACGTACCACACTGGAGGCACGTGCCGATGAAAGCGCCCAGTTCGAGTTATATTTGCCTTTGAGTTTTTGAGGCACGCTGTCGGTGTGCGCTTCAACCCGTATCATGTCATCTGTTGTCGTGAATACGGCAACCAGCTTGTCGAGTACTTTCTTGCCTGCCGGAAGGATGTCAGCACTACCGGAACGAAACAAAATGCGGTCAAGTACGCGCACTGAAAGTTGATCACGCAGACGACTGATTTCCGCCTCTTTGGATGCAATCTCTGTCTTCATTTTGTCTCGCAGGCTCTCTTCTCTGGCTTTCAGGGTTTCGGTGTATTTTCTGGCAACTTCTGTTGATTTTATGCACTGTCCAAGTTTTTGGCGTGTTTCACCAAGTTCTGCTTCAATTTTTGTTTGCGCTATGGTGGCTGCGGCAAAATCAGACTGGGACTGAATTTGCTCAGTTCTGGCCTGGCTCTGACATGCTTTGAGCTCATCACTTTTAGCCGTCGCAAAATCAAGATTTGCCTGGGCCTGTTTCTGCGTGTCCTGCAATTCATCGCGTGTCTTTGCGAGTTCAGCTTCCTTAGCTTCAAAGGTTTTGGATGTCACGCAGCCGGCCAGGACTGAAACTAATAAAACAGCAATTAACAAACGTTTTAGCATGCAATTCACCTGTCGCAAAAATATACCTGATCAATCCGCGCATTTTAGCGTAGAAAATAGGCAAACCAAATTAGTTTATCCCAATGGTTTACTTCCAGCGTATTGATGTGGATTCCACATCAATTGATACTTTCCATATCCCGGTTATGTCAATATGCTCAATTCTTTGGCAATGCTGCAATTGCTTTTTGGGTTGCACAAAAAAATCAAGGGGTGACTTAATAAAATGCATTAACAATGCCTTTAGCAGCGTTAACCAATTATTAAACCGAACCTGACGAGAACGCAACGCAACAAATAATGCCAGTGAAAAACTCATGAGCAGATTGATAAACCCGATGCTGAGCACGCCCAACGTACCCGTGACAACGATTTGCCAGCTTGCCTTGTTCTCAATGCTGAACAAGGCTAAGGCAAAGTTGGCCGCAGAAAAGGTAATTTGCCGAATATCAATGGGTAAGCCGAGCATATAACCCAGGGTACCAATACTGCCGAGCATGATGCCAAAATTCAGGCTGCCCATTAATCCGCCCAGATTACTTTCCATATAGGCAGCAAATTTTATCAGGCGCTTTTTGCCCAGCAAGCTTTGCAACCAGTGTAATTGTTCAATTCGTACCCGAACATTTGCATAGACCGATTTGTTATCGTAATAACCCGATATTAATCCCACCAAAAACAGGCATACCCCAGTGATAGCCGCATAAAAAAGCGCGAGGCTGTGCAGCGGGTTAATATCGTGCAGCATATGTTCTGCTTTCTCGATCGGTACGAGGTGCTGGCCTTGCAGCAAAAAATATCCCCACGCCAGCAGATAAGTGACCGGAAATGCCATGAGGAGATTGCCTAATACTGCAATAAATTGGGTACGCGCCACTTTCGTAATCAACTCAACCAGGCTATCAAGATCAATGTTTCGACCGTCACGACTGTGCAGCTCGGCAACAATACGGGATGCCGTCATGGCAGGTTGTTTGGTGGCAACGGTTAGGTGCAGTACGTGTATCAATATCAAGCCCACCGAATAATTCAGACTTAGCAGGAAAGCCTCTACCAGTGGTGCGGCGTGGAGATGATGAATAAATATCGTTAACACCGCCAATATCCCAACGATAAATCCGGCACCGGCTGCCGAACGGAACATCGAAAAATATTCCCGGCTGTTTTTCGTGAGGTATCGCTCACCGGTGCGACTTGCATTTTCCGTAATATTGCGCGCCAGCAGGTTAATATTGCTGGCGAGTAATTCACGTATGGCGTATTTGCGCTTGTGGGTTTTAATAAATTCCAGTCCCAACGCCAAACCCGCGGTGAAACGTGATGAAGGTGCTGTACTTGCGTCTGCATTTTCAACCCGAATTGAATTGCGGCTGTCTTGCGACACATCTATCAGCAGCAGTAGCTTGCGCAAACGGGCGATGCTTTGATGGAGTCGAACCAGGAGATAGGTCAACGCCACACTGGTGCCGTATATCATCGCATTTTGACGAATATTGCTGACCAGACTGTCGCATTGATCCAGCATAGGCAACAAATTATTGGTATCGGCAACTGGGGCTGGATCGCCATTCAAATAGTTTGCGTAAGCGCATAGGTAACGCTGTACCTCTACATTCTGGATGAGAAATTGCGAGTTAAACGTTTCGAGATAGGGGTTATTGCGTATGAGATCGGGTTCCAGACCCATCGCACTGATGCGACAGGATAAAATCTGGATTGCTTCCAATAAATGCGTGATGATGGTTTTTTTGTATGGCGCGTCTCTTTCTGCTTTACCCGCATTCGCCAACGTGTCAAACAGTGCCTGCCAGTCTTCCGCAGGCACGCCGGCCATCCACACATAGTCAGACTTGTTAGGCAACACGCGATCCAGACAATCACGCAAACAATGATCACTGACCGCAGGCGGCAATAGACGGTAAGTGAAGCGCTGCAGTAACTCCGAAAAAAATCCATTGCCGGGAAGGATTCCTGTATCGGTATAGAGCCTGGTTTGATGCCTTGCCGAGAAGACTTGCAGCAGGTAATGACGCAGTGCAATTGCATGACTGCGTTTGCCTTGAAGCAATTGTGTAAAGGTACGTATGTTTGCTGAGGCCTGCGCAAGCTGGCATGGCTTTGCCGGGCGCAATTTCTGCATGATGGCCGTCAGATCATCAATCGAGTTGGTGTCAGGATTAGCGGCGATACGTTCAAGTAATGCAAGCATCTGAAATAAGACCCTGTTTGATTTGCGATGAGACCTGTTCAAGCACCAAAGTGCAGAAAATTTGCTGGCCTCATCGGGGAATCCAAGGTGGATAATATATATTTAAGCTTACTATTTTGCAATAGCAATGATTAAATTGTATACCGCATTACGATTATATTGTGATTTTTTAACTAATATTGAGACTTGTTTAGGCAACAAACTGGATAACCGCAAACTGAATAGACTGATCAAACTTTAGCGGCGACACCGCGCAACTTTTGCAATAAGCAAATGTGCAATATTAATTGATACAGGAATATTTGGCTTATGTTGCTCAGCGCCAAACTTCTATTTACTGTATCCATGACTTAAATAACAATGCTGAAAACCGCACTACCCGTTTCGGAGTAAAATAATATTTTTACGCGTGCAAGTGCACTTACAGGAAAAAGCTCATGATAGATTTCAATCAGTTTCTTGGGCTTGATGGTGGTTTGGAAGATCCGCTGGAAACACGAAAACGCCTGCAGCTATACATCAATCTGAAATTATCATCTTCGGGTCAGCCGCCTTGCCTGGAGGGTGATAGCGATGACTTTCTTGCTGTCGCACGAAATTTACTGCAAAGCTATCGTGAAAAATCCCGTTTACTAAGTGGCTATCTGTGCCCGCCTGATCAACGTATCCAGACGTTTCTGGATGAATACTTGGCCGATGTCGCTGATGGCGGCGTACCCCGCATGCCGGAAAATACCCTGATACTTGACCGGCATGGTGTCGCCCGCGAACTGTCATTGCCCGTCAATAAGAATGAATACAAGGGCGATTATGTGAGCAGTTATCGTTTGCGCAACGGTATTCTGCATAACCCGGTGAGTGACCGCCGTACCACCAAGGGTTTGTTCCATGTTGCCGAGGGCGGATTGCCGATACCCGGCGACAAAAAGGCGGTACCCAAAATTGCATTTGCACGCCTGTTGCGAGAGGCATTGAATCCGCCTGAACATTTGATGCATTTACCTTTTGCTGCCGGTCAATCACAGGAAGCAGCCATGTTCGTTTCACTGCTGCTGCACCCGGTAATTTGCCCGGAGATACCCGGGCGTGAAGCGGAAAAGGTTATGGAGATTCGCTTTTTCGCGCCTGGCGGACTGGTGAGCAATCTCGATTTTGTTGAAAGTATCTTTGGCAATGGCGGCAATCCGGTGCTCGCGTCAAACGATGTCGGCCTGGACGCAGAACGCTGGTCCGGACATACCGGCTGTGTGATCCTTGCGCCACACCTGACCCGTTTTACCAAGAAGGAGTTAGGCCTGCCTCATCGTGACAAAGCCACACCGCGTCAGCAAGCTGATGGTATGTGTTGGGAAAATGAAAGCGAGTTATACAACGATGGCTCCGCTTTTAAAATTACGGCGCGTGACGAACGAGGTGTAATTGTTACCCTGCTGGCCGATAATTATTTTGGCTACTGTAAAAAAGAAGTTAAAACCCAGATTAGCTATGCGACCAATTTGTTTGGCCTGGCTGAAGAAGAGCATGCAGGCGGTGCTTTGGCATTCCCGCGCCATAATCATGGTGAAGAGTATGGCGTTGACAGTATTACGCGTGTGCCGGGTTACAGTTTTGCAGAGTTGATCAAAAGCTATGGCGATTTGATGCATGTCCAGGCCGAAGGTTATGGCATCGACAAAATACACCCTGAAGTCATTTACGTACCGCAGGATTTGCGCATGGATCTGGCGGCGCAAACCATTAGCTGGGTCAAGGGTGGCATATCGCAAACGATTAAACTGCGCCCTGAACATATATACATTCAGCCCAATGGCTACAAAGTTGAAATGCAGAAACATCCCGGTGCGCCCTCATGGCGCCTGGTGGGCACCGATCCCGAAGGGACATTCTGTCACAAGCCCTGCACCGTTTCAGGCGGTGGAAAATCGGAGATTTCAAAATCACTGAATGATGCAGTAATCTACGGCCCGCTGTTTGTGGCTGATCTTGAGACTGACTTTATCCAGGTCGAAGAAATTTTCAATAAAAGTTACAGCGGAAGGTTCAAGCCGGGATTTGAAAGTGAAGACCGCGATGCCACGCGCAAATTGCTGAGCTCCGAACGTAGCCTGGGCTCGGTGATCAAAGTCCTGACCCCCTCACCTTCTCATACAGAAACCTACAACAGCTGGCTGGAATCGATACCTGACCGCATTCTGGCGCTGGTATTTGTTATCAAGCGCATCTACCGTACGGAATGGGGGAATAGCTGGCGCAATTACCTGTCGACAGATTTTGTAAACGGCCAACCCGGACACGAGCTGAAAATCGGTAATCGAAAACTGGTTGGTTCCTATTTGCGCATTGGCTTTGCGGAAAACGGGGCCTGGCGTGTATTCAAATTGCGTCAGGATTTTATTGCCGCCGACAAGGTTCAACGTGAAGACGACATCAGTGCTTCCGTGGTCGTACCTGCCGCATCCCTGCCCAATATCTCTCCAAAAAGCCACGAACTGTCTGTGAAACTCGTGCGTAACTGCGAGTATCGTTTGTTCCAGCGCCCTGATGAGGCTATACACCGGGGGTTCGATATTCAGACCGAGCAAGACATGGCCCTGCGTGATAACTTCATGGCAAATTTCGAACCGCTACATGGTGACATGTTGACTAGTCTTGTGGATGATGTTGTTGGTTTCAACCAATACACGGAACCAATGCGTAAAGTTTTGCACGAGGCGTATCTAGCCAATGAGTATGTCGTCTCCTCTGCCCACCCACGGATTGTTGACGGCAAACCCAGCAAAAATCCGCGCTATTTGCAACTACGACCCGATGTTGCTAATCCTGTCGGACGTTACGTTGCAGAAATCGGTGCGCGCTTTAATCGCCGCGTCCCCCTGGGTACAGTTGTTGTTGAACCCGTCAACGCTGTCCTGGTTGGCCGGCGCAATAACCCGCCGGAACCCGGCATACGCCCTCTGGCAGTATATAACCCGATTCATTATCAGGAACTGCCCGAGCTGTTCATGGACTTTATCTGCAGCCTCACCGGCAAGTCACCCTCCACCACCGGCGCAGGCAGTGAAGGTGCGCTGACCAAGGGACCTTTTAATGCGCTCCGCCCAACGGTGGATCTCAACAATACCCTGGTGTCCTTCATCCTGACGGGTTACGCTGGTTATTCAACTGCTGCGGGCTATATCGGGCCCAAGCTGCGCGTTGATCACGATATCAGCCTGCTGGTACCCGAGATCTGGTCGCGCCTGAAACCGCAGGAAAGAAACCCGCAGTATTTGATAGCACATGGACATCTGGAAAAAGTGGAAGATTTTGAATATCAGGGTCGGAAAATTCAGGCCAGCCGCCTCGGCTACCGAATTACTGAACGCTTTGTTCACAGCTTTATGGGCAAGATGTTTGATGCGCCGCGCGCTGTGTTTGGAGAAGAAATACTGCGCCCCGAAAGTCAGGATATGGCTGTGTTTGTAGACGGTGTGGAAAATATTGTTGAAGCCCAGCAAAAAGTCGCTGCCACTTATCTGCAGGATGGCTGCGTGGAAGACGCTTGTCCTCCGCTTAAGGCTTTGCTACACATTATGGCGAGTGGTCAATACCAGGGTAAGGATGTGCATGATGCAGAGATACGAGCATTGTTCACGCGCGAATCCTTGATTGCTTCCGCTTGGTATCAGAAACGACTCCTGACCAAGCAGGAACGCGACATCAAGTTGGCAGAGCGCCATATCGCTTACCTTGATACCTTTGCCAATCGTGCCAGCCATCAGGATTTGGCAGAAAAACTTAATATTAATGAACGTCTGACAAACGCAAAAAACAAACTGAAAATGGTAAAGAGCAAGGAGTATCTACTAAGTCTGAGTGGAACGATAGGCGCAGACCCCTTGGGTCCCTCAAAGTCAGCATAGTAGCTTTACTTTTATACGGATAGAAAAAATGGCATCTTCAGATGCCATTTTTTTATTACGATATGCTGGTGTTGATGATTACACGCACATCCGCGAAATGCGATTGCCTGATAATACAACACGGTCTGTCATGGCATTAAGCAATATTTTTGAAATCCGTAGTTGACAGCCATGGGTCAGATTATCCAATCCATCAAAGCTGATTTCGGCAACAATGGAATCAGACAACGACTCAACTGTTGCCTGTCTGGGCGTGCCGCGCTGCACATACGCCATTTCACCGAAGTGTTCTCCCGGTTTGATCACGTTGAGCAATCGCCCATTTTTTGTCACCTTTAGCGAACCGGCAGCCAGTATGAACATACTCTGGCCCTCCTCATCTTCCTTTAAAATTAAGGTTCGCGCTGGAACACGGTTCCAGCTGCACTTGCGTATCAGCTCCCAAAGATACGGGTCTGGAAATCCATGAAATTCACTTTTCTCGCGCAGCATGGTAAATTTTTCGCTATCGGTTATCGGTTGCTGCAAGCTGCTGAAACGTCCAATCTCCGCTATTTCCAGCGCCAGATCAGCCCAACTGGCATAACGCTCCTGCGGATTTTTGGCGATCATTCGCATAATTATCTTGTCGAGCGTTGGAGTGATTTCAGCACGATGACTACTGGGCGGGGCCGGAATACTTTTATCTATGGCATCAAATAATTCAATGATGTTTTTAGCACGGAACGGTAACACACCGGTGAGCAGTTGATACGCAACAACGCCAAGCGAATACATATCGCTGGCATGGGTCAGGCGATGGCCGGAGAGTTGTTCAAACGACATATAGGAGGGTGTGCCGACAACTAACTTTTGGGTAACCTGTGCCTGGTAAAAAATTGAAGAGCCAAAGTCTGCAATTTTAACTTCCGTGCCTGTGACCAGCATCAGGTTTTCAGGTTTGATATCCCGATGAATAATGCCTTGCCGATACGCATAATCCAGTGCGCCACAGCACTTGAAAATGATTTGCAGAATATTTGAAATAAGCAGCAATGACCCCGGATGCGTATAGCGCACCAGATTTCCTCCGGGCACGTACTCCATCGCTACATAGCCCGCATCGTCAGTTATCGAGGCTTCAAGTATCGAGACAATATGCGGATGGGCCAATTCACCAGCCAGCGATATTTCAGTAATAAACTGTTCCAGGCGTTTTTCGTTAAACTCAGGATCAGCAAGCGTAGCCTGATCGAACATTTTTACCGCTAGTTCACGATTGGAAAAGGTATCGCGAGCAAGATAGACTTTACCTGTCGCCCCTGCACCGATTTCCTTCAATATTTCATATTTTCCAAAGCGGCTAGGTAATTTCATATTATCCGTGCATTGCAGAAGATTCCAAAACTGGTGTTAATGCATTTATTGAGGAAGCACAACTATGCTTGCAACGCCAATCTCACCATTGCAATTGCACCATCCTTGGTCGTGTGCCCGCCCACAAAGCGCGCCCGGTGGCAAAACACACAACCTTTGATGCCCGTGACTTTGTCCAGCTCTTCCCCATCCAGCCCGGCCCAGGCCAAAGGCAATGATTTGCGGTTTGTATAGCCTCCTGCTTTATCCGGCACACAGCTCACATGCCATTTATTTTGTGCATCCGGGAATATTACATAAAGTAACTGATCATATTTTCTCGCTTCCAGCACGGTTTCCTTCCAGGGCACGCCATGCTCAAGTAATAACAAACGTCCGCTCTCCAGTATTTCACCCTGCTCAACAACCGCCTTGGCTTTTTCAAATCCATTCGCTTCCCTGATCGAATTTTGCAGCACGGCCTTAGCCACACCCACCGCCTGCTCAAAAGCGTCATTCATTGCCTCAGGTGGCGTGACATCCTGCCAGCCATTATTAAAGCTGCCGAGCACAGCCGAGATGGACATTAATTTCACCGATACGGGTTCTTTGCTGATGGTGACACCGCAGTCAACCGCGTCAACGCCCTGTACCAGTGAAACATCAACCCGAGATGCTGCCGCGGGTGAGTCACAGAGTATGTCACCCAACTCACGCCATACAAGCCCGAAGGAGCTATAGGGAATACCATTTTCACGCGCTTCGGAGTACTCAAGCTGGTGGTGATCAAAACGGCAGGTGGCGGGATTAAATACACGCCCTACATCAAACAGTATATCTGCCGCATTAAGCCTATCCGCATCACGCGAGCGCAATATGGTTACCGATGGGTTCGCCAGGCGCATTGCCGCAGCCGCCAACACATCGTCCGCATGAAATGTACCCGAATGGGTGGCGGCAACGACACCGGGTTGTTGCAATACAGTTTTAAGTTTGGACATATTTTCACTCAAAATTTACAAAATCGACAGAGCGTATCTTACAGGATGATAAAACAAGTACGAAGTCGAAGACAAAAAATGATCTCTATTGTTATACTTATCCCAACCTGGCTTTATCAATGACCTTGAGAAGGGTTATTGCAACCAACATTAACGAGATCACGACGTTTTGAATAAATTACTTATTACCATACAGGGCAGAACCATGATCTTGTACTATCAAATCAGGCAACGCGTGGCCGATAACGGCAACCTTCGCGCCCAGTATATCGCGGTTTTGCCCGCCCCTGAATTAGACCGTTTCAACCTGAAAGGACTTACGCCTGAAATGTTCTGCGTCAATATTGCCGATATGGTAAATATACGCGGCCAATATTCAGGGCAGGTTGAGAATGAGCGCCAGATACCCGTAGCCAAGTGGCACATGGACTATGATGAATTTCTGCAGTTGAAAAATACAGTTGCAGCAACCTTGACGCACGACATTACCGTCAGTTTGCTATCGCCAATAGACGGTTATATAACCGAATCCGACAATCAGTATATTGAATTTGAAGAGCGTGTTATCACCCATGAAACGGGCGATAACATCACAGGAAGCGGCTATCGTCTGACCATCATGACAGAGGAACTCGAAGAGGAGGTCAATACGTCGGCATTTTATTATTTGGATAGGTTCGATAATTCAGGTTGGTTAGGCTACCCTCCTCCGCAAGCCGATTTAAAAACGATACAAAGCGCCCTGAATAACAAGCTTGATGTGATAAGGGAAGCCGGTGTGGAACTAGTGCAGGTATCTGATGAAACGGACTATGCCATCATAGCCGGGTAAAGTTAATCTTATTGCCTGCGCTGTTCAGTATCGGTTACAGTTTTCCGATCAGGTTGATGAACAAGCCCTGATGGGTATAGCTTAAATCGGTCAGATCATCCGAGAAGTTTGTGAAGTTGTAACCTGCCCCCAGCTTGATATAGCTATCAATTTGACGATAAATACCAACCAGTACACCGCTCAGACTATCTTGCGCGTCAGGCAGTGAGAGCAAACGACCCTCAAACATCATGTCCCACTTGTGCACAAAGTGCCAGTCCAGTCTGGCGACATACAGATCTGCCCGGCTGTCGAAGAAGACCGGATTGACTGTATCTATGCTGACCTGTCCGATCTTGTGCGCATATTTTCCACCTATCGACCACATATTGGTAAGGTCGTAGATCGTATCAACCGAGAAAATATGGTTTTTCTGTATATACGCTGCTGCTGTATTGGCGATAGTTACTTGCCCGGCTGAAGGCATATTGTAGAAGTAGGTATACTTCATGAGCACATTTAAGCGGTCATTATCAACAGGGCGATAGCCATAGCCTGTAACCGCTTCAGTGTAAGTTCCATTATACAAATCGCCCAGAGAACTCGTACTCTGTGAATAATTCAGCTTTGCAATAAAACGCCAATCGGGATTCACCTGATATTTCAAACTATTTTTGGTCAACCAGCTTGTGCGTTGTGAAAAACTCATATCAACCGGGGATTGAGTCTGATCCTGACGGTACTCAATTGCACTGGCGAGTTTCAATGTCTCAAATCCATAGCCTACTGAAGCACCCAGACCGGAACGATCCATTCTTGCACCGGTTAAATTATCCCGCAATGAGCCTTTGTCAAGATGTGTCGCAAAATTCCAGCGGTCATTGGGTGAGTAGTCTACGCCAGTGGAATGCGTCAGTCCGGTAGGTACATCGCCATGTGAATATTTTTCTTCCACAAATATACTTGTGGTATCCGAGTAATGACTTTTTACACCCGAGGTAAAATTGCCTCTGTTGGCTTTTACACCATTATCTGAACGCGCATTTTCCAGCGAGTAATTCATATAGGCTGTCGATTTATCGGAATAAAGATATTCGGTACCGAGTTTTGCCCCTGCACCAAAATCTCCATTTGACAGCTCACCATTTACCCTGAGTTTCTCGTTGACCTGATATGCTCCACCGGAACCTACTCGGCCATTAGTATCCTGATTTCCGGTATTTTTTACGGTATTTTGAACATATCCATAGGCACTCCACTTCTCCTTGGAGTCATAGCCGGTTTTCAAGATCACATCTGTTCTATCACCTTGCACTTGGGTAAGCGGAATGACAGGCGAATGATCCGTTCTATTCTCGTTTCTGGCACCCGCACTAAGCTTCCACTGTTCATCCAGCTTGTAATCCAAATTGGCTTCAACTGCAGTGGTTTCAAGCGCCATCTCCTTAGATCTTTTGTCGGTTTTTAACCTGACATCAACATTTTCGGTTATCGCTGTTGTTGCAGTTCCACCAAATTGTTCCACATTAGTAGGCGTATCCAAGCCCGGAGCTGAATAGCCACCATCAACCAACTGTCGATAAAAAGTTGCTCGGCCATTGGCTTTATCATAAATATCTTTAAAACCAATACTGGTATCAATGCGGCTAGCACCATACTCTCCGCCAGTTGGTGTAATCAGTACGCCCGTATTGTTTGTTGAAGTGAAATTAAAACCACCATCGTTGGAGCCGAATCCGGCTAAGCCGCTGCCTGTACTGGTTGACTTTTCATACTTCAGCCAGGTCTCGGCACTTTTTCGCAATGTCACATCCGATGCATTCAAGCTACTTTCATTTCCTGCCTCAGAACTTTGATTTTTAGTTATGCCCACCTTTATATTATCGTTCAGCCAATAGTGTGTTCTGCCACCGGTAGATAAGTTACTCACCTCTTCAAAACCGGTTGAATATTCATATCGAACAACCAGATAGGCTTCGTTACCTGCGCCTGCATCGCTCACCACCAGCAAATTATCGCTGGCGACCGGTGAAAGTGGTGAAGACAAAACCACACGCCCCTGCAAATAATCCACCGTGTAATCCAAAACAGGTGTCAGGTTTTTTACACTGACTACCATTCCGGAAACTTTATCCCTTACCTCGATGCGTGCCCGCTCAGAGCCGGGCATGATGTCCTGATGGCGCAGGTAATAAAGTGAGCCGCCTGTGCCACGAAAATCGTCACGCCCCGCTACCGTGCCTGGTTGTGCCGCAAATCCATCCATTACAAAACGCTTCTCGCCAAAGCTGGTAACTTCAGTGGGTTGTATATGCACGTTTGCGCCATAGAGTGTCCGGTCTACATGAGCAAGGCTATTGTCGGTATAGCCGATTTTGAAGTTTCCCCACAAACCGTAGTGCTCATCCTTTTTAAGCTTTACGTAAAACTTGCCTAGTGTGGGTGCAGTTTCTTCTGAGGTACTGTCATCCCCATAGGTCGGGTAATAATAATCAGGGTCGATACGACGGAACATGGCGTCCGGTGATTTTTGCATGAAGTTGCTGAACAGACTGCCTACCGGGCCTTCCAGCGTGTCGGCACTGGCAGTCAATTGCCAATTGTTGCCAAATTTGCCATTGGTATAAAACGCCAGGCGACCATCTACTGAGAGGTTATTATCGTAATGACCGCTGGTATCATTGGTCACAATTTTAGCCGGTCCGTTGGTTGCTTCCAGTGATGCAGTCACATCGGCTATACCTACATAAAACCAGTCATTTTTTTCCAGTTCCAGATCACGCAGGTACATTTCACCATTGCCTGACTTATCCAGTACGGCGACTTCAACAGTATGCAGACCAGAAGGTAAAATATCTTCAACAACAAACCCACCCTTGTCGGTGACGGGTACCGGACGACCAGCCACAGAAACCGTATGTTCTGCAGGAATATGCGTGCCGAATACTTTTATTGTACCGCCACTCAGATTGATATTCTCTACAGCCAGCCTGCTTTCACCATAGCCAGCCAATAATTCCTTGTTGCGGTCGCGTTGCTGGACTTCAAGCGGCACACTATCCATAATCCATAAGGTCTGTGGTGCTGTCTCATCATAATGATTGTCTTTGTCGTACACGCGCAACACATACTTTAAATCGCGTCCGGGTGCGGAAAACTCAGGGAAATATGCTTGCCACTGTGCGGTGCCATCCTGATCCATCACGATGACAGCAAGGGGTTTGTCGCGCAAAGATTGCTCGGGTTTAAATATACGAATTTCCGATTGAACGATATAGCTGGGGAAATTTGAATATGATTTGAAATGCACTTGATCATCCAGGTAGTCCGTTGCTGGATCATCCTGATATCTGATAGCATTGGGCCAAGCAGTGACATTCAATCTGGGTTTCAAACTCAGATTATCAAATTTAAACTGGATGTCAGCTTTCTCCAGGGCAATATCTGTACAACGTTCCACATCGGAAATATTCTTGCCCGGATCATCGACAGGCTGACCGTCCACTGTAATACGCATCAAATTGAGCGAATAGGGATTGGCTACCGCTACTTCGCGGCTTAAACGGGTTATATCCAAACCTTCCTGATTATCCAGCGCTGCCAGTTCATCATAGGCAACCTGCACTTCAACCCGTGACACTTCTGCATCTATAAAACCAGAATTAACGACATCATTTGATTGCACGTATCCATGACCTTCAAATTCAATCTGTGCGGGAGTTAAACCCAGACGTGATCTGACAATTTCAGAAACAGTTTTTGCTCGTGCTGCAGACAAACCAATATCATCGCCATAGGCCAGTGCGGTACGGCGATCCAGGCGTTCATTATTGGTGTAGCCGATAAAACGCAGACGTACTTTTGATTTGTCTTTAATTTCATCCATCACGCTGCGAATACGCTCTGCATAGCCATCGGGAATAACCGGTTTGCTGTCCTGATATATTACCGGTTTGATCGGGCCTGAGGGGGAATTATAAATACGCGTTACCGTTTCAGCACCCGCGTCTTCAGGACATAACTGCGGCTCACCGGATAACTCCTGCATCGCATCGTCATACCAGAATTCAACTTCAATGCGGCGGTTTGCCACCCTGCCCGCTTCAGTGTCGTTGGGCGCAACAAAATTCGTTGCACCTTTACCGTCACTTTCAATTGATGACGAAGGCAGTTTCAACGCATCCTGCACTGCCAGTGCAACTCTGCGAGCACGGGCTTTGGACAGACCAAGGTGTGTTCCATAAATTCGTTCATCACGTCCAGTGAGCGGCACGTTATCGGTGTATGCAATAAATTTTACTACCACGTTCTGCTTGTTTGCCAGATTGCCAAGTACCTGTAACAATTTCTGCTGAAACTCCGCTGGCACAGCATTACTCTCTTCATCATAGTGCAAGGGAGCAATCAAATTTTTGATACGTGCGCGTTTGGCCAAACCAACTTTATAGCTGACCTTGCACATTTTCTCGACACGACAAACTTTGACACGTTTGATCTGCTGCGAAACGACGACCTGTTTTTCGACCAGTTTTTCCTCGGTCTCGTCATACCAGACCTCAACCTCCATGCGTCGATTTAACTGACGCCCAGCTTCGGTCTTATTACTTGCGATTGGTTGGCTATCGCCCATACCTTCATAGGAGATCGATTCGGGAGGAAGCTGCAGCGCTTTTTGAAAAAACTCTGCCGCCACACCGGCTCGCTCTCGCGCCAAACCGGCGTTATCGCCATATTCAGCTTTGGCTGCACCACTCAATTGCACATTATCTGTATGGCCAACCAGGTGCAAACGCACATTGGCCTTGCCTTTCATGCTATCCAGTATGGTGCGCACCTTGTTGATATACTCATCCGGGATTTTTGCATCACCCGAGCCAAAATGTATCGCTGGAACGACATTTTGCAGCTTGATGGTTCTGACCACTTTTTCAAGCACTTTTTGCGTTTCGATACGATCACCTGTTGCAGCGTTTTGGCCGCTAAGATCCTTTACCGAGTCTGTTACCTTCGCATCCAAGAGTAAGAGTTTTTCTACCGCGCCACCCAATACCGGCGTTTCGCGTACCTCACCCGAGGATATATTCTGCTCTTCGGATGACGTGTCAGTCTGTGCCAGCACGGTGGCTGACATCTGGAATAACACGAGGATATAAGAAATAGTTTTAAACATTTTTATTTAGCCAGTTAATTACTGACTTCAATTTTTTCCGGAGGCGAACCGTTTCGCCAGAACACTTCTGACTCTATCGTCAGATCGTAATTACCCTTTTTCTGTTTCCACAGATTGGTAATTTCACTCTTAAGCAGATTGATACGCGTACCGACTAATCCCTCTGTTTCAGTTTCGGCCAGGTAGGACAGGCGCAATACTGAAGGCGCTTTCTTCAGTTCATTCATTAAAAGTTCTACGCGCTGTTTCCACTGCACACGCATTTCGGTCGTACCCGGTTCAAATACGCCGTCTGCCACATCCAGCTTCACGATCTTGTGAATAGCCGCACCAAAGTTAAACTTCAACATCTTGCCTCGTGTGGCACGCTGCACCCTTGGGTTTTCCGTGGTCATGCGATACCCGCTTGGCAAGGATCTGTCATCAATTTTCAGAATGAAGTTGGAGCCACGATCCGGGTCAGGTACCACAGCACAGGTAAGATGGAAGCGACCATATTTGTCGGTTGTTACGATAAGTCCACGCGCGGTTACTACACGCACACCGGCCAACCCCTTCTCACCTTCATCCTGGTATCCATTCAGATTTGCGTCGTCAAAAACTTTACCGATGACATCTGAACAATCCAAAGTCGGGTCGGGTATCACACGTACGGTGGCCGCGGCTTCAGGCGAAGCAGCTCCGCTAGTGATGGTATTGAAAACCTGCGCCTTGTTGACGTATTTCCCTTCTTTCACACCTGACCCCACTATCAACAACAACTGAATCACGCGTTTCGTATTCGTGACCAGTTGCAGATTTCCCCAGGTCAAGTTACGTGTTGTCGCAACCGGTTCAACAGGCTGTCCATCAAGGCGGCCTGAACCCGCCACATATTTAAAGCCCGGTGGGAAGGTATCCACCACACTCATGCTGTTTAACGTAACAGACAGGGTATTGCTTACCGTAATGGTGTACGGAACCAGTTGCCCTTTGGTTACATTTTGCAGTGGCGTAATTTTGGTAATGGTTACGGCATTATCCAGACGCGGATCAATTGCTATATGGTTGTTGAATACCTGACTGCGCCCCGGAGTAAACGTGTTATCGAAAGCCATTTTCAGATAGTAATTAGTCCCCGGCGTATTCGCTGTTATACCTAATCCGGGTGCAAACTCAGAAGGCTGTGCTTCACAGTATGCCGTTGTCGCGGGTATCGCATCCGCTACCGTGGCTGGGCAAGTTGGCACCGAGAATGTGGCTGTAGACACATCGGTCAGCGGTGGAATAATCAAGGACTGTCCCGGCATGAATGCAAGGGGTGATGTTGTCTGTATGTAGTAATCGGCGCCCGGTGGACAGGCAAGATCACTGAAATTTAGATCAAATTTGTAATATCCGCTTGCTAGGGTGATTTGCCCCTGTTGTGCAGGATCATCAAAACAGGTTCGTGGCAAAAGCGTTGTACTGCCTGCACGCATCATGTTCAGCGTTGCTCCGGTGATTTGGGTACGCAAAATTGAGTTGTACAGCACCCCGTTAGGCGTAATCGGTAAATTCAGGTTCTGAATATTACTGCCTGAGAGCGCAATAATTGCACCTATTTGCTGCAAGCCATTTGTATATACAGAGTCAGTACGTCCCAGCTTTGCAGTAGTAGCCACCATTCCAGGTGCACTGAAATGCAATGCATATTGGTCAACAACTGTCGTCGTCGGGGTCAAACCTGTTACTGTGAATAGACCACTAGCATCAGTCAGTACAGTACCCAGCAGGATATTGTTACGGTATACATCCACAGACCATCCTGCCAATTTAAGCTCGGCAGCATCTGCAACACTATTAAAATTCGCATCATGCCAAACTTGGCCATTCAGATTGGCACTGCCGGGCACACCACCCACATCAATCGATACCGATGCAGACGCAGTCAATGTGGGGGTATTCCACGTCACCGTACCTGTATTAGTGATGGTAGTTCCCATCGCCAGGCCTGCATTGATGGTGACCCTGAAACGTAATTGCAGGGTTGCGCCCGGCGCCACAGACGTTGATGCCGTTGTTATCAAGGCGCCTGTAACAGTTACGCCTGTTGTAGAACCATTTAAGGTTGCTGACCCAGCCAAATAAGTGACTTGAGTAGATAAGGGGGGCAAACCGAGGTTGTCAGTAATAATCACATTTGTGGCGGTTACCGTACCGGGGTTGGTGACTCGCACCAGATATTCTAGCTGCCCCCCCGCTAAAGCCGGCCCACCGCCTACTACAGTTACCTGTTTGGTGATGGATAATTGTTGTGCGTATCCAACGATTATCGTGGTGGGTTGATGCCCGTTACTTGGGTTTCCATCTGCATCTGTTGGCTCATTCGGCAACTCCACGCTGGTGACGTTACCCTGGTTGCTAATTACTGTACCTGCTGCAACACCGGCATTCACTTGAACATCGAAGGTAATTACTGCACTGCTATTCGCCGCAATTGTGCCGGGTGGACTCACAGGTGACTCCACGCCAATACCGGTTATTAACGGAGAGGCTCCACCGTCGGGAACCCCGATTGGCACAGTATTTAGCCTCACCGTATCAGCAACGTAGGTGGTGTTTGCCGGAACCAGATCAGTGAAGATCACTCCGGTAGCAGGGATAGAAGCCAGGTTACTGATCGTGATGGTGTAGCGTAAAACATCCAGCGGATCGACTATGCCATCCCCGTTCACATCGGTTTGTATCGCTACAATCTTTTGCGCAATCAGTAACGGGAAATTACCCACCACATTCAGGGTTGGATCATCAGCAGCTGGCGTGCCAGGATCATCCGATGGTTTTTCAGGGAATATGCCACTGCCCAACCCAGAACCTGTGACAAAACCCTGGTTGGAAATGATGGTGCCGTTCAATACATTGTTATTGATCTGCACTTCAAAGGTAATAGTGGCCACATTACTTACCGTTGCGCTAGCATCGGCACGCATCACGCCGGCTGTTAAATTCTCTGGCGCATTGATCAGCATGCCGGTTTGCAAAGCGGAGGCGGTACCAACATCCGGCACAACCACGCCATTCAGTCGCGTAGAACCGGCTACATAACTTGTATTGGCTGGGAGCGAGTCGCGCAATATGACATTGCTGGCGCTTTCATTACCTATATTTTTAACCGTAATGGTGTAACGCAAACGCTCTCCAGCCAACAACACCAGCGGATCGCCTGTTATGTCCTGAGATGTTTTTTGTACCCTGAAAATAGGCGCGGAAGTAATCACGGTGCGTGTCGGATCAATGGGGCCAGGTATGGCAAGTGATGGGTCATGACTACCATTGATAGCAGGGTCATCACTATCTATCGGCGTGACCGTAACCGGCAATTGCGCTTGATTCAGCACTACGGTGCCATTTGTTATGACAGAAGCAAGCCTGACCTCAAAAATAATCGTCAGCGTGCCATTTCCTGCAATGTTGAGATTTCGAATATCGACCAGACCAGTGCCCTTGCTGCCACCTGTCGAATTAGTTAATGTTGCACTGGCACCAACAGGAATAGACAGCAAGGTCAGGCTGCCAGGCAAGTACATGGCAGTGGTATTGAGTCTGTCCAGCTCATCGGTCAGCGTGAAATTAATGACAGGCAAGCTGCTCAGATTATTGATGACCAGGGTATAGCGCAGCAGATCGCCAGGAAATGCTGTTGCGCCAGAGATTAACGTCCCAGTACTGGTAACCTTGTTGACTGATTTCAGGAACTGAAACAAGGGTGATCCGGTAGTAACTGTATGGGCATCCTGATTATCAGGTATACCAACTGTGCCATCCGTAAGCGCACCGGTATAGGTATGAAGCTGGCCGGTGGCAACATTGGACGGGGTATCGGCTGCAAACCATTGTGTTGCACCTGCCACGTTGGTAAGTGGCAAACCACCCAGTGTGGTTGCATTGAGTGATGCTTGGTAGGTCACGATCAGGTGTTTAGTCGGTAATATTGCCGCTGCTGACGTCTTCATCTCGAGTGTTAACGTACAGACAGACGGCGGCACTGGTGCCGGTGTAAAACTGCTTGTGTAATCTGTTCCCGGTATTAAAGCCACACCGTCGTTCACTACCGAGACTATGGTTGGCGCGGTATCACACATACCCCCTTGTACCAAATTGGGCAGTCTGTCCTGAATCGTCATATCCCAGGCAGTACCTGATCCCGTGTTTTGCACATCGAGAGTAAACGTACCGGGCACGCCGACATTCATGGTGGTAGGACCACCCTTCTGCATGATGACTGTATCAGGCCCAACAATTGTTCGTATGGGTGAAACCGCAGGAGTCGTTGGTTGCGGATTAACAACATCGTTATCCTGATCATAGGTGTAGGAAGCCGAATTCTGGAATGTCTTGCCACTGGTATTGTTAACCGTGTTGTTCAGCACGACTGTCAGGTCAAATACTGCTTGCTGCCCTGCGGGTATATCAAGTCCCCCTACTCCACTTCCCGATATCACCAGATTTTGTGGTGCCCCGGTAACTACCGGTGTCCATGTAACCAATCCAGCACCCGATACTGCTGCGATGCTGACATAGCTCAAATCAACACCTGGAATCGCTGCCAGATTGTCCAAAATTTGGACATCGTACAAACTTGTCGTTTGTGGTGTAGCGGGTACAGTAATGCGATAAGTAAACTGTTGCCCAACTACAGCGGTAACTTCCGAAGTTGGCCAGTTTTGTTTGGATAGTGAAACAGGGGCAGTGATGTTCACCGGTGCGGTGATTACTGCAGATAAACCATAACATTTGCGCCAGGCTACAAACCCGTTTGCAGGTATATCTTGGCTGTCAAAAGAGCAATAATCCTGTATCTGCGCAGCATTGACCATGCGCCATCCTGCAGCCAGACCAAGATTCGTTGTGACTGTATAAACAATATGCAATGTACCGCCTGCTGGAATCATGTATTGATTTGCAGCCCCCGCGGCAAAGTCCCAGGTCGCAGTATTGGAAACCGTGTTATATGTAAGCGGTACCGGTAACAAACTTGGGCCAGCGTTAATTGTCGCGCTCACCATGGTAACGGTTGTGGCTCCATTACGCATTCCCAGTGGAATAACATCCGTCAGCACTACATCGTATGCAGGCGCATTACCGGTGTTGGTGACATCCACCGTGTATTCCACAACATCACCGGGTACAAGGGTTGTGTTTGTACGCCCCACTGGAGGGGTCGCACTCTTGGTGATACCCAAAATGGGCTGGTCAGCTGTTATTGTCGCGCTGCTTGTTGGCCAGGGCGAGGTTGTGTTTGCTTTTACGTAATAGAACGTTGCATTATTGGTTAGATTCTGAGTATTCAGATGCGCCAATACCGTTCCATTCAAGACGCGTGCTCGATAAATAATATCGAACTTACTATTGTTTACCGTGTTAGAAATATCACCCAACGTCCAGGTGACTGTTGTTGTACCAGTCGCAGCACTACCTACTATCGTGGGTGCTGTTGTGATGTCCGCATAAGTAAAGGGCACCCCACTATTGCTATATGGCAAAGTGGTATCACCATTGATGCTTACAACGGAAACAAACTCTAGGCCCTGTGGTAATACATCAACTGCGTTTGCATTTAATGTTGTGCCCTGTGGCAAGTTGACTCTTAATTGGTAATCGATTACATCGCCTATACGTACATTGGCATCTCCTACTACATAAGTATCGCTCAGGCGGCTTTTCGTTATAGAAGTTGTGTCGGGGAATGCGGGCGTATTAACGGCGATAGTCGTAAAATAATCATCAAAGGCGGGTCCACCAAATCCTGGTGCGCCACTACCATCCCGTTCAAAAGCATCAACACCATTCAAACTGGTCCATTGAACCAATGACGAGCTGGTTAAATTAACGCCTGCCGTAAAGGTTGCTTCATAAACCAGGGTAACACTGCCACCTTTGGGTATATCAATATCATTACCATTGGCCAAATTCCATCTCAACACTTGACCGGTAACAGCAGGCGTTGTTGAACCTGCCA
>JANXWX010000101.1 GCA_025350915.1 Nitrosomonadales bacterium | reverse complement strand
AGGCAGTCGCCGCGTACGCAAGTGCGGGGAGGAAAGTCCGGGCTCCATAGAGCAGGATGCCGGTTAATGGCCGGACGCCGTGAGGCGATGGAAAGTGCCACAGAAAATACACCGCCCAAGTTCCTTCGGGAAACGGTAAGGTTGAAATGGCGAGGTAAGAGCTCACCGCGCTGGTGGCAACATCAGTGGCAGGGTAAACCCCATCCGGAGCAAGACCAAATATGCTGGCTATGACGTTGCTCGCGTCGTCAGCGGGTAGGTTGCTTGAGCGTCAGGTAACGAAACGCCTAGAGGAATGACTGTCCACGACAGAACCCGGCTTACCGGCCAGCTTCACCATTTTCAATATGTAATGTTGATTGAAGTTTTGCCGCTTGATATTTTGGTGGCAAGCCTCATGTTGTTTTTGTAAGTTTTATTTTTTAAAAAAGGATGTGCCATGTCACACTATCACGCAGTAGTTTGGATCGATCACGCCGAAGCCCATGTAATGCATATCAGTCCGGATGATGTAGAGTCCTCCATCGTGCATCCCGCCAAAGGGCATCAAAAGTTGCACCATAAGCGCGGTAACGACAAAGGCGGGACGGTGGGTTCCGGCAAAACGGCAGAAGACCAGCACTTTTATCATGAAGTTGTAGAGGCACTGAAGGGTGCAACGGAGATTCTGGTTGTGGGTCCGGCGAACGCCAAGCTGAATCTGATTAAACATATACACAGTCACGATCAGGCTATGTCAGACAAAGTGATCGGTGTTGAAACAGTTGATCACCCAACGGATGCGCAACTGGTAGCCTATGCACGTAAATATTTTGTAGCTGCAGATCGTATGCGCCCGTAATATCAAAGTAAGCGCTCATTAAAAAGCCTGCAAATTTGCAGGCTTTTGTATTTTGTATTTGGTTGACCTGTGTAACTCGGCATAACTTTACTTGATGTAACTTCTTGCATACCTCTATCTCATAAACAACATTAGCTTGTTTGTGCAATTCATTATTTATTAACGATAAATTATTCACTTGAGCATTATGTGCTAACTCCTTGTCGTATAAAGAGAAACGTACTGTTTCTGCTTGACTGAGCCTATATTTTTCAATATAGTGGGTCATAGTGGTGAAAAGTGGGTTTTTGTGGGTAAACGATGCAGGGTGGCTTAACAAAATATCAAAAGGCTAGGGGATGTTTCAGGGAGCTGCGCAACTCAATTTGGATAGCAAGGGCAGGTTGGCTATTCCGGCAAAACACCGGGATGAGCTGATGGCGCATTGTGCGGGTCAGTTGGTGTTAACCGCTGATGCCGATGGCTGCCTGCTTTTTTATCCGCAGCCCGAGTGGCAACCTATACGCGACAAGTTACTCAAGTTGTCCGCCCTTAACCCGCGCATACGCGCATTGCAACGCCGCCTGATTGGTTACGCCGAGGAAGTTGAAATGGATGCGGCCGGCCGTGTGTTGATCTCTCCTGCTTTGCGTGGTTACGCGTCTTTGGACAAGCGCGTGATGCTGATAGGCCAGGGCAATAAATTTGAATTGTGGGATGAAGCGAAGTGGACAACTCAGCAGGATGCCGAGTTGTCGTTTGCGAATGGAGAATTGCCGCCGGAATTGGAGGGCTTCACCCTGTGAGTGAAGAGTTGCAGCATGCCACAGTTTTGTTGCATGAGGCGGTGGCGGCGTTGCAGATTAAACCGGATGGTATCTATGTAGACGGTACCTTTGGTCGTGGCGGGCACAGTCGGCTGATATTGCAACAATTGGGGAAAGCAGGCCGTTTGATCGCGCTGGATAAGGACCCTGCTGCAATCGCGGCGGGGCAGCAAATCAGTGATGCACGTTTTCAGTTGGTGCACAGCGAATTTGAAAAGTTGGCCGAGATATTGCAGCAGCTATCGATCGGCAAAGTGGATGGTGTGTTGCTAGACCTGGGTGTGTCCTCGCCGCAACTGGATGATGCAGAACGCGGCTTTAGTTTTAGATTTGATGCGCCGCTGGATATGCGCATGGATAGCGGTAGTGGTCAAACCGCCGCAGAGTGGCTGGCAAACGTAGATGAGAGTTTCTTGGGAGAGGTGATACATGATTATGGCGAAGAACGGTTTGCTAAGCAGATTGCAAGGGCGCTTGTTGCGGCGCGAAAGGAGCAGGCTATTCTCACCACGCGGCAACTTGGTGAGATTGTTGCCAAGGTCGTGCGCACCCGGGAACCTGGGAAAAATCCGGCGACACGCACCTTTCAGGCTATTCGGATTTATATCAACCGCGAACTCGAAGAACTCGCGCACATTTTGCCGCAATGCGTGGACAGTTTAAAACCGGGGGGGAGGCTGGCGGTGATCAGTTTCCATTCGCTTGAAGACCGCATCGTAAAGCGTTTTATGCGCGACATGGCTCAGGGAGACAAACTACCCGTTGGGTTGCCAATACGGGCGGCTGATATACCGGCAGGCAAGATGAAGTTAGTTGGCAAGCCGGTATATGCGGGTGCAGAAGAATTGGCGGCGAATCCGCGGGCACGGAGTGCCGTGTTGCGAGTGGCGGAAAGAATGGGAAGTAATGGTGCGGGTGATGAGTGTGGCTAGGGTTAATTTATTGCTGTTGCTTCTGGCTATTGCTTGCGCGTTAGGTGTTGTGAGTTCTCAACACAAGGCGCGTAAATTATTTGTGGAATTGCAAAAAGAGCAGGAGATCGCGCGGCAAATGGAAGTTGAGTGGGGTCAATTGCAGCTTGAACAAAGTACCTGGGCGATCCCGACGCGGGTAGAAAAGATTGCCAGTCGCCAGTTGCAAATGCAACAGCCGAAAAGTGAAAAAATTCAATTCGTTCGTCTCGATAAAACAGGAAATTAAGTAATTATGAAATGGAATTTGAGTCGGTAACAAGATGAGCAGGCATATGAATTACGCCAGTAATGTAAGAACGACAGGACAAGTGGAGCTGCCAAAATGGCGGGCGCGGGTTTTGTTTGCCTTGCTAATGCTGGTGTTGTTTTTATTGTTGATACGTGCTGTGTACTTGCAGGTTATTCACACGGGATTCCTGCAACAAGAAGGTGTGGCCCGTTATGGTCGCGTTGTTGATATCAGCGCCCATCGTGGCAAGATAACCGACCGCAATGGTGAAGCGCTGGCCATCAGCACCCCTGTTAAATCGGTATGGGCGATACCGGCTGATGTCGAAATTACCGCCAAACAAATCGGTCAGGTGGCGCAGCTGGCAGGATTGAGTGCCGCTGAAGTAAAGGGCAAGTTGACCGACACAACGCGGGACTTTGTTTATATCAAGCGTCAGCTTCCACCCGAGCAGGCAAATAAGATTCTGGAGCTTGGCGTGCCCGGAGTGGCGCTCAGGCACGAATATCGCCGCTATTATCCCAGCGGAGAGGTTACCTCTCATATTTTGGGCTTTACCGATGTGGATGATAATGGCCAGGAAGGTCTGGAGTATGCGTGGCAAGCGCAATTGGGCGGCAAGAATGGCAGCCAGCGCGTCATCATGGACAGACGTGGTCATATCGTTGAGGACGAAGGCAGTGTACGGGTGCCCAAGCCGGGTAAGGATATGGTGCTGAGCCTGGACAATAAAATACAGTTTACTGCCTACCGCGAAATCAAGAATGCAGTAGAGCAGCATCATGCAAAAAACGGTTCAATTGTGGTGCTGGATGCAAAGAGTGGCGAAGTATTGGCCATGGCAAACTGGCCAAGCTACAACCCCAATAACCGTGAAAAGCCCGGACTTTCAGTGATGCGCAATCTGGCGGTAACAGATGTGTTCGAGCCGGGCTCAACCATGAAGCCGTTTACCGTTGCGTCAGCGCTGGAAGCGGGAAAAATTCGCCAGAATACGGTGATTGATACGCATGGCGGTGTGTTTAGAGTGGGCGGTCGCACCATACACGATACGCATCCTGAAAAAGCGCTCAGTATTTCTGGCGTGATACAGAAATCCAGTAACGTGGGCGCGGCCAAAATTGCACTGCTTATGCCAGCTAAAACGTTTTGGCAAAGTTTAAACGACAGCGGATTTGGCGAGGCCACGGGTATTAAATTTCCGGGTGAATCTACCGGCAAGCTGCGCGACTATCAAAGTTGGCGCCCGATCGAACAGGCGACCATGTCTTATGGCAATGGCATATCAGTCAATTTGTTGCAGCTGGCGCGTGCCTATACCGTGTTTGCAAATGACGGTGAATTAAAACCAATCACAATGATAAAGCAGGAGGTGCCGACACTGGGCGCCACCGTATATTCTGCTGCTACAGTGCATGCCGTGCGCGATATGCTTGAGCTTGTGGTAAAGCCCGGTGGCACTGCACCACTGGCACAAATTGTCGGTTATCGCGTCGCCGGAAAAACCGGTACGTCACACAAGCTGGAAAATGGACGCTATGTCGACAAATATGTGGCGTCATTTGTGGGGTTGGCGCCAGCCAGTAATCCGAGATTGATTGTCGCAGTGATGTTGAATGAGCCTGCCGGCAAAGAATATTACGGCGGCCAGGTAGCAGCTCCGGCCTTTAGCAATGTCATGGGTGCCGCGTTGAGACAACTCAATGTACCGAATGATGCGCCGTTGAATAACGTGTTGCAGCCACCCAAAGAGATTATCAGGGAGGACGCATGAGTGCTTCGACGATGATCAGAACCCGCTTTAGTCCCGAGCTGATAAAAAATTTAGGGGTAAAAATCTCGCGACTGGTGACGGATAGCCGGCAGGTGAAAAAGGGGGATACGTTTGTTGCATATCCGGGTGCGCAGGTGGATGGCCGGCAATTTATCGCTCAGGCAATTGCGCAGGGTGCCAATGCGATTATCTGGGAAGCGCAAAATTTTATCTGGAATAAAGCCTGGCGTGTACCCAACCTGGCAGTTAAAAATTTGCGTGATCAGTCCGGTGAAATTGCCGCATTGGTTTCCGGCATGGCCTCGGAAAAATTATGGATGGTGGGCGTGACCGGTACCAACGGCAAGACCTCGTGCAGCCATTGGTTGGCACAGTCTTTCGGCGCACTTAATCGCAAATCAGCGTTGATAGGCACTTTGGGAAATGGCTTCCCGCCTGAACTTAAACCCACTTTAAATACCACGCCGGATGCAATTCGCGTACATGGTTTGCTGGCTGAATTTGAACAGCAGGGTGCAGAAACTGTTGTGATGGAAGTATCGTCCCATGCGCTGGAACAGGGGCGTGTAAATGGCGTGAATTTTGACGTGGCCTTGCTGACCAATTTGAGCCGTGATCATCTGGATTATCACGGTGATATGTCGAGTTACGCAGCCGCCAAAAGACGTTTGTTTGCGTGGGAGAATCTTAAATTTGCGGTGTTGAATCTGGATGATGCGTTTGGCCGTGACCTGGCAGCGCAATGTCAGGATGCCGAAGTGGAAGTCATCGCCTATGGTGTGAGTGATCAGGCCCTGGAAGAGGCAAAAAGACTCGGTGTGCGCATGGTGTTCGGCGCCCACCTCCAGCTTGATGCCAGGGGTTGCAGCATGAAAATTCAAACCAGCTGGGGTGCGGGCGAGTTAAACAGTGCTTTGCTGGGCCGCTTCAACGCTGAAAATTTGCTTGGCGCACTCGCGGTATTGCTGGTTAGCGATGTGCCGCTGGCAGATGCATTAAGCGAGTTATCCCAGCGGCAGGCAGTGGTTGGCCGTATGCAAACACTGGCAATGGTTGGCAAGCCGGTCGCGGTTATTGATTATGCGCATACACCGGATGCGCTGGAAAAGGTATTGAAGACCTTGCATGAAGTGACAGCCGCATCGGGTGGCAAACTAATTTGCGTATTTGGCTGCGGCGGCGATCGTGACCGCGGCAAGCGTCCAATGATGGGTGTCGTGGCAGGAAAATTTGCGGACATGTGCATTGTGACCAGCGACAATCCGCGCAGTGAAGAGCCGGCTGAGATTATTGCGGCAATAGTGCAGGATATGCCGGGTAACTACCGGGTGATAGAGGATCGCAAGTTGGCCATAGAGCAAGCCCTAAATGATGCGCGGCAGCAAGATACAGTCTTGATCGCAGGCAAGGGGCATGAGGATTATCAGGAGAAAAAGGGTGTGAAGTATCCGTTTAGTGATCTGGATGTTGCACAACGATGCTTGAGTGTATGGCCCCTTCGACAATCTCAGGACGATCGGGGAGGTAAGGAATGATGCTGCTCTCACAAGCCGCGCAGGTTCTGGGCGGCGAGCTGATCGGAAAAGATATCGCTTTTTCTTCAGTCGCAACGGACAGCCGCACAATTATCGCGGGTGATTTATTTGTCGCGCTGCATGGCGATAAATTTGATGGCAGCCAGTTTGTATCGCTGGCTGTGGAAAAGGGTGCCGTCGCCGCGCTGGTCAATGCGGAAAGTTATCACGGTGAAACCATGCCTTGCCCGATTGTACTGGTCAAGGATACCCGTTTGTCGCTGGGTAAGTTGTCAGGGTACTGGCGCGACCAGTTTGCAATACCGCTGGTGGGGATTACTGGCAGTAATGGCAAGACCACCGTCAAGGAAATGCTGACAGCCATATTGCGCGAGGCCACAGGCAGTGAGGATGCTGTGCTGTCAACGCAGGGTAATTTTAATAATGATATCGGTATGCCGCTCACGTTGTTGAAGCTGCGCAAGCAACATCAATATGCCGTGATCGAGATGGGTATGAATCACACGGGTGAGATCGATTATCTGACCCGGCTTGCCAGCCCGGATGTGGCGATCATCAACAATGCAGGCAGTGCGCATATCGCCAATCTCGGTTCGCTGGAAGCGATCGCCCAGGCCAAGGGCGAAATTTTGGCGGGACTGAGCAAGCAGGGTACGGCGATTATCAACGCGGATGATCACTTTGCGCCGATGTGGCGCGTACTGGCGGGCAGTCATCCGGTCATTGATTTTGCGATGCAAAACAAGGCAGCGGTAATGGCGAGAACAAAAGAAGCTGACTATATGCAGTTGATTGAGGGTGAAACACCGCTGGGCAAATTCAAGGCAAATTTGCAGGTGCCCGGTATTCACAATGCATGTAATGCCCTGGCGGCATCGGCAGCGGCAATTGCGTTGAAAGTAAAGCCCGCAGTGATCGCTGCAGGGCTGGAAAAATTCAGCGGAGTTGCCGGACGTTTGCAGCGCAAGAAGACTGCGCAGGGTGCAATGGTGATTGATGATAGTTATAACGCCAATCCGGCCTCCCTGCATGCGGCAATCCAAGTGCTGGCAAGGGAAGAAGGTAAAAAAATTCTGGTGCTGGGTGATATGGGTGAACTGGGCATCGAAGCAGCGAGAATGCATGCAGAAATGGGTGCGGAAGCGCGCAAGATGGGCGTGGACAAGATGTTTGCATTGGGCGAGTTGAGTAGTTACGCCGTTAAGGAGTTTGGAGTGGGAGCGCGACATTTTGACAGCGTCGAGGCGCTCATTGAAGCTTTGAAACCAGAGCTGACAGCGGCTTGCACGATGCTGGTGAAGGGTTCGCGCTTTATGAAAATGGAACGAGTAGTTAAATATTTGGTGAATGGTGAGCTTGATGCCGCAATTGCTGCAACGGCGACACACTAGGGTAAGGGAGAGAAAATGTTATTGGCATTAACACAATGGCTGGCACAGGATGTACGCACCTTCAGCGTGTTTAATTACATCACGCTGCGCGCGGTGCTGGCGGCAATGACGGCATTGTTTATTACCTTCATGCTTGGTCCGTTCATGATACGCAAGTTGACCGCCTACAAAATCGGCCAGTCTGTACGCAGTGATGGACCGCAAACACATTTGATCAAAGCGGGCACGCCCACGATGGGGGGCGCGCTAATATTGGTCGCTATCGGTATTACCACTTTATTGTGGGGTGATTTGCATAATCATTACATCTGGGTTGTGCTGCTCAGCACGCTTGGATTTGGCGCGATCGGCTGGGTGGACGATTATCGCAAAGTGGTACACCGTAACCCCAAGGGTTTATCGGCGCGTGCCAAGATGGCAGGACAGTCAGTTCTTGCGCTGATCGTGGGTTTCTATCTGTTGCAGAATGCCACAACGCCTGCCCATACAGAATTGATCGTGCCGTTCTTCAAAACGGTTGCGATACCGATGGCCGGGTTTGCGTTTGTACTGGTGTGTTATCTGGTCATCGTAGGCAGCAGTAATGCAGTAAATTTAACCGACGGTCTGGATGGTCTGGCCATTATGCCGGTAGTGATGGTGAGCAGTGCCTTGGCGATTTTTGCTTACGTCGCCGGTCATGCGGTGTTTTCAAAATATCTGGGCATACCCTATATACAAGGTGCCAGTGAGCTGGCGGTTTTCTGCGCAGCAATAGCCGGTGCGGGCCTGGCGTTTTTGTGGTTCAACGCTTATCCCGCAGAAGTATTCATGGGCGACGTTGGCGCGCTCGCTTTGGGCGCAGCATTGGGTACCGTCGCTATGATCGTGCGGCAAGAACTGGTGCTGTTCATTATGGGTGGCGTGTTTGTGCTGGAAGCGGTTTCGGTGATGTTGCAGGTGTCGTATTTCAAATACACCAAATGGAAATTCGGCACAGGCAAACGGGTACTGCTGATGGCGCCGTTGCATCACCACTACGAACAAAAGGGCTGGAAAGAAACGCAGGTAGTCGTGCGCTTCTGGATTATTACAATGATGCTTGTGTTGCTTGGATTAGCAACACTTAAGCTGAGATGAATGTTTATATAGGCAAGCGCATGATGGATGCGTTGGGGGAGGCTAATCTGAGCAAAGCGAAGGTTATGACGACACCAAACCATCCAGTGCGCTTCTGGATTATTACGATGATGCTTGTATTACTCGGTCTTGCAACACTTAAACTCAGGTAACGAATGAAACAATGGGCTAAAAAATCGGTGTTGGTGCTGGGTCTGGGTGAGACCGGGCTTTCGCTCGTGCGCTGGTTGACGGCGCAGGGCGCACAGGTGCGCGTGGCCGATAGCCGTAATAATCCACCCGGTCTTGAAGTGTTGCAAAAGCAATTTCCGAAAGTGGATGTTCGTTGTGGGGTATTTCGCAGTGAGCTGGCCGAAGGCATAGAGCTGATTGCAATCAGTCCGGGTGTGCCGTTGAATGACCAGTTTGTGGCCCGTGCCATTGTGCATGGCATGCCTGTCATTGGTGACATCGAATTATTTGCTTTAACGCTGCCACAAAAAAAATGTCCGAAGATAATTGCGATTACCGGAAGCAATGGCAAGACCACTGTTACCAGCATGGTAGGTGAGATGTGCCGCGCGGCGGGTAAAGAAACACTGGTGGCAGGCAATATTTCGCCGGCAGTATTGGATGTGTTGCTGCAACGGAAAAATAAACATCCGGATGTGTGGGTGTTGGAATTGTCCAGCTTTCAACTGGAGACAACGCACTCGCTAAGTGCGGATGCGGCAACGGTATTGAATATCAGCGAAGACCATATGGATCGCTATAACGATATGGGCGAGTACATTGCGGCGAAGGCAAGAATATTCCGCGCCAGCGGTGTTGGCGGTGTGCAAGTGCTGAATCGCGATGATGCAGACAGTGCTGCAATGGGCTTGCTGGAACGCAAACATATAACCTTCGGCGTGAATAGCCCGGCAGTCTCAATTGATGATTGGGGGATTGAAACTGACGCTGCTGATACCTGGCTGGTGCAGGGTAAACAACGAGTCATGAAAGCCGGCGAGTTACAGGTAGAGGGCTTGCATAACATCGCCAATGCGCTGGCGGCGCTGGCACTGTGTCGCGCAATTGATTTGCCATTGGCTCCGCTGGTGGCAGCGTTGAAAAAATTTAAAGGCTTGCCGCATCGTGTTGAAGCCGTAGCAGTAATCAAGGATGTCATTTATTACGACGACTCAAAAGGCACCAACGTGGGTGCGACAGTCGCCGCACTCAACGGCTTGGGCAGGCAAGCCGTGGTCATACTGGGGGGCGAGGGTAAGGGACAGGATTTTTCACCCCTTGAGCCTGCCGTGAGCAAGCATGCGCGTGCTGTTGTGTTGATCGGACGCGACGCCGAAAAAATAGCCGCTGTGTTGCAAAACTGTGATGTGCCGATATTTTCAGCGGCCGATATG
>JANXWX010000098.1 GCA_025350915.1 Nitrosomonadales bacterium | reverse complement strand
TCGCCACCAGCAACACGCCGTGCAGACGGTGGTCGTAACGTGATTCGTCAGAACGCTCAATTTCTTGTTGGATTGCCATGTGCATCACTTCCGCATTCTCAATTTGTAGTTTACGCATCGCCGCCTCCTTCAAAATAAACGACGATATTATAAACTATTTATGCGACATCATTTAAGCCTATGTTTAGTTATAGGATTTCTGGTTAACCGGTTCAATCGCTTCCAAAAAGATCACGCGTAAATATTTTATTCATTACGTCGGAAATATCCGATGTAATGCGGTTCGCCACAATCACATCCGACATCTTCTTGAACTCTTCCAAATCCTTCACCACCCGTGAATTGAAAAATTTGGCTTCTTTCAATTCCGGTTCGAACACCACCACCTCTATCCCTTTTGCCTTGATACGTTTCATCACGCCCTGGATGGAGGAAGAGCGGAAGTTGTCCGAACCACTTTTCATAATCAGCCTGTAGATGCCGACTATATTTGGTTTGCGCTTAACTACACTTTCGGCGATAAAATCTTTACGGGTAGTATTGGAATCGACGATCGCCCGCATCAGATTCTGCGGGACATTCTGATAGTTGGCGAGCAATTGCTTGGTGTCCTTCGGCAGGCAATAACCGCCATAGCCAAATGACGGATTGTTGTAGTGATCACCGATACGGGGATCCAGGCAGACACCCTGAATGATATGTTTGGTGTCCAGCCCATGAGTGGCGGCATAGGTGTCTAATTCGTTGAAATAGGCCACTCGCATGGCCAGGTAGGTATTGGCAAACAGCTTGATCGCCTCCGCCTCGGTAGAGTCAGTAAACAGTACCGCGATATCCTGTTTGACAGCGCCCTGTTTAAGCAGGCTAGCGAAAATTTCGGCACGTCTGGAACGTTCCCCGATAACAATTCTAGATGGATGAAGGTTGTCATAAAGCGCCTTGCCTTCGCGTAAAAATTCTGGTGAGAAGATAAGGTTTTCGCAATTGAACTGTGCCTTCAGCTTGGCGGTATACCCTACCGGGACGGTTGATTTAAGAATCATAACCGCCTGTGGGTTGATGGACAAAACATCCTGGATAACTGCTTCCACCGAACGGGTGTTGAAGTAATTAGTCTCGGGGTCGTAGTCGGTTGGCGTAGCGATGACGATGTAATCAGCTCCGGTGTATGCATCAACCTTGTCAATCGTTGCGCGAAAACTGAGCGATTTGTGCTGCAAATATTCTTCTATCTCAGCATCGGCGATCGGAGAAACCTTACAGTTAAGCATCTCAATTTTTTCGGGAATAATATCAAGCGCGATCACTTCATTATGTTGCGCAAGAAGGATTGCATTGGAAAGGCCAACGTAGCCAGTACCGGCAATAGCGATTTTCATGGATATACCTTATTCAAGTGTGATAAATAAACTGCGCCGTGATAATACAAATTACACTCAGGATTTTTAATAAAAGGCCTATTTATTAAAACCACCATATCATACCGGAACAAACCCTGTTAAGTGGTTTACCAAGATTAAGCGGTCCGGTTGTCAGCCCAAAATAAAACACCCCAGTTTTAGGACGGGGTGTTTTTTGGACTATTGTTTGCGCTATATAAACTCAGCCAGGTCTTTTCATTTTCAAACAACTGCCTCTACTCTGCTTGTAGTATGTTGAGAGTCTTTGTAGCTGCATCGTAACCCGACAGCTCGCCATTATCCAGATCAAAATACCAGCCATGAAGGGAAAGTGTTCCCGCGCTTACACGTTTTTCTATCCAGGGGAACGACAGCAAGTTTTCCAGCGACAGTAAAACAGCCGCCTGTTCGCACGCACGTGCCTGAAGTTCGATTGGTTTATGTGACAATTCTTTGCGAACTTTATCACGCGCCGGTTCCGCGATATGCATCCATTGTGCAATATATCCACCTTCAGCAGAACCGTAGGAATCCTCCATCAGTGCACGTATACCACCACACTGTGAGTGCCCCAGTATGATGATATGTTTTACGCCCAAACTGCACACACCAAACTCAAGTGCCGCACTAATACCGTGATGACCTCCACCAACCTCACAGGGCGGAACAAGATTCGCGACATTGCGGACTACAAAAATATCGCCCGGTTCGCTGTTCGTGAGTATGGCAGGGTCGACACGCGAGTCGCAGCAGGAAATAATGAGGGTACGGGGCTGCTGGGTTTTCCTCAAGCGATTAAACAGTTCACGATTTTCGCCAAAATATAGACTTTGAAATTGTTTGAAACCTGTAATGAATTTTTCGATGTCGTGCATGTCTGTCTATTCAGTTGTAACCATTTAAATTGATAATTAATGCCGTTATAGCAGTCTTTTTCTGATTTTGAAACTGACTAATCATGGCCAATTCGTAGTACAATTTTTTCACGTAGCGAACCCAACAAGGAGATGACCAAATGGAAATCAACTGTTATCGCGATCAGGAAGTTGCACGTGAACACCGGCAACTCTCTGCAGCCACCTACAATCTGGCCCATACGCAGCTTGCCAGAAGTCAATCAGGCAATCTTTTCATCCCGATACGCGCCATGCAATATCTGGCGATACTGGACAGGGAGGAGTTAATCTTCCTTGACGGTGTACGTAAATGCTGGATCGATATTGCCTGGCGTAACTTTCACCCCCAGTTGCGACAATCCCTTGACGAGCCGGTCAGTTACGATGCCGTTTATTACACGGCTGAAGCCTCTAATATTATGAGCAGGTTGCAACGTGAATTATTTTTGGCTTTGCAGCAGTTGTCAGTTAAAGAACCTGCGCACGATGATGCCAAGGTTATTAAATTTACCGGCATTCGTAAAATTTCAACCGGGGACAGTTAATACCCCACAGAGGATAAATTAATCGTCATCGCCCAGCTCGGGATCCCAACCGTTCGCTTTGGCGAATTTAATCGCATCTTCATAAATCTTTGCATGGCGCTTTTTCAGACCTTCCGGCAACAGGCTGGGCAGGTTTGCATATTTCTCCCACTC
>JANXWX010000081.1 GCA_025350915.1 Nitrosomonadales bacterium | reverse complement strand
TGAAATATTTCGCCCCTTGATTGCCGACCCCAAAGAGGTCAGGCGCAAGCGTGCAGAAGAGGGAAAAGTCATGAAAAAAGGAGGCGGGGACGCATAATGCTGGATTACGATTTGCACTGTCATTCAAACGTATCGGATGGTCTGTTGCCGCCAGCCGAACTGATGGTGCGTGCAGCAGGCCGAGGCGTGAAGTATATCGCGCTGACGGACCATGATGATATTCGCGGCCTGGCTGAAGCAGCCAAGGTTGCTTCAGAGCATGACATGGGATTTATTAACGGCGTTGAAATCTCGGTGACCTGGCGCAGCCATACCTTGCACATTGTCGGGTTGAACATAGACCCGGCCAATGCTGCCTTGCAGGCAGGTTTGCACAGTGTGCGAGAGGGTAGGGGGAACCGTGCCATGCTGATGTCAGAGTCTCTTGCGCGTTCAGGTATTGGCGGCGCTTTGGAAGGCGCATACAAGTTTGCTGCGAACAAGGAAATAATTGGCCGTACACATTTTGCACGCTTTCTGGTGGAGAACGGGCATGCCAAGGATGTGCGCAGTGTGTTTAAAAACTTTCTGGTCAAAGGCAAGCCGGGTTTTGTTCCGCATCAATGGGCAAACTTAACCGATGCAATCAACTGGATTACGGGTAGTGGCGGCATAGCTGTGCTGGCGCATCCCGGCCGCTATACCTCGGGTAAAAAACCGATGGGACGCAAAACGCTGCGCGAATTGCTGGCAGAATTTGTGGAGCTGGGCGGACGGGGTATTGAAGTGGTAACGGGTAGTCACACTCCCGAGCAATATGCCGAGTTTGCTCATTATGCGACTGAATTTGGATTGTTTGCTTCGTGCGGTTCGGATTTTCACGGACCCGGTGAAAGCTATCGTGACCTGGGTCGATTGCCTGATTTGCCTTTGGAGTGTCGCCCGATATGGCAGGCATGGGAAACGACGCATTGACATGACTACGACGAAGATTTCCCTGTAACCAAGATCGCTACTAAAACAATATGTCACAATTTTTTTCTATCCATCAGGATAATCCCCAACCCAGATTAATCAAACAGGCCGCGGAACTTGTGCGCAAAGGGGGCGTTATCGTTTACCCGACAGATTCCGGCTATGCCCTGGGTTGCCAATTGGGAGACAAGGATGCCGTCTCGCGTATCCGCAAAATACGCGCGGTGGATGACAAGCATCATATGACGCTGGTATGTCGTGATCTGTCTGAAATCGCGCATTATTCGAGGGTGGATAATGTGCAGTTCAGATTGTTGAAGAGCAACACACCCGGGAGCTATACCTTTATTCTGGATGCGACGAAAGAAGTACCCAAGCGTTTGCAGCATCCAAAACGTAACACTGTCGGCTTGCGTATACCCGCTCACCCGGTAGCACTCGCCTTGTTGCAAGAGTTGGGCGAGCCGCTGATAAGCACCAGCCTGATCCTGCCCGGCGAAGAAATGACCATGCATGACGCGGAAGAAATTCGCGCATTGCTGGATCAGCAGGTAGACCTGGTGATAGACGGCGGACCGGTAGGACTGGAGCCAACGACGGTGATTGATCTGACCGGTTCGTCACCTGTGTTGCTCAGGCGTGGCAGGGGCGATATCACACCATTTTCAATTGAGGAATAATCCGTAACAATGAATATAGATCAACTGATACAAACCATCGCGCTGGCTGCGATACCCGTGCTGTTTGCAATCACTTTACATGAAGCGGCACATGGCTATGTAGCGCGTTATTTTGGCGACATGACGGCGTACCAACAGGGACGAATCAGTCTCAATCCGGTGCGGCACATCGACCCGGTCGGAACGATTCTGTTGCCAGTTTTGACTTTGTGGATGGGAGGCATTTTATTCGGCTGGGCCAAACCTGTACCGGTAAATTTTGCTGCTTTGCGCAATCCCAAAAAGGATATGTTATGGGTGGCATTGGCGGGTCCGGCATCTAATTTGTTCATGGCCTTCTGCTGGGCGGCGATTGCCAAAATTGCGCTGGCGTTTCCCGGGAACTATTATGCTGTACCGTTGGTGGAGATGGCCAAGATTGGTATCAATATCAATGTGGTATTAATGGTGCTGAATTTGTTGCCGCTACCACCGCTGGATGGCGGGCGTATCGCAGTCAGTATGTTGCCCCACCGTCAGGCGTATCAATTGGCTAAAATAGAACCTTACGGCATGTTTATCCTGATATTTTTGGCGGTCACGCCGGTTTTATGGTGGATACTCAAACCTTTCATGGGCGTGGTGTATTTTATAATCAGAAGTGTTTTTGGACTCTAGAATAGAAATCTATGTTTGCTGATCGCGTTTTATCCGGAATGCGCCCCACGGGCAGTTTGCACCTTGGGCATTACCATGGTGTGTTAAAAAATTGGGTTGAAATGCAACAGGAGTTTGAATGCCTGTTTTTTGTTGCCGATTGGCATGCGCTCACAACCCATTATGATAATCCGCAAGTGATTGCGCAGAGTACCTGGGATATGGTGATCGACTGGCTCGCAGCCGGCGTGGACCCGGCACGTGCCACCCTGTTTATACAGTCCAGAGTCCCCGAGCATGCGGAGCTGCATTTATTGCTGTCGATGATTACACCATTGGGTTGGCTGGAACGTGTGCCAACCTATAAGGATCAGCAGGAAAAACTCAGCGAAAAAGATTTAAGCACCTATGGCTTTTTGGGCTACCCGCTGTTGCAAAGTGCCGATATCCTGATTTATCGCGCCAACCAGGTTCCGGTTGGTGCAGACCAAGTACCGCATATCGAGTTTACGCGCGAGATCGCACGCCGCTTTAATCACTTTTATGGCCGTGAAATTGGCTTTGAAGATAAGGCCCATGCAGCGGTGAAAAAACTCGGCAGCAAAAAAGCAAAGCTGTATGAAGAGCTGCGCACGCGCTATCAGGAGCAGGGTGACGATGAAGCATTGCAGTCTGCCCAAGCTTTGCTGGATGAACAACAAAGTCTCAGTCTGGGTGATCGCGAAAGATTATTCGGTTATCTCGAGGGCGGTGGCAAGATGATCTTGTCCGAGCCGCAAGCCATGCTGACAGCGGCTTCCAAGATGCCGGGGCTGGACGGACAAAAAATGTCCAAGTCGTACAATAATGTTATTACCCTGCGTGAAGATGCTGCCGCTGTCGCTAAAAAAATACGCACGATGCCAACAGATCCTGCCCGTGTGCGCCGAACCGATGCAGGTGATCCAGAAAAATGCCCTGTATGGCAACTGCATCAGGTGTATTCAAGTGATGATACCAGGCAATGGGTTCAAACGGGCTGCCGCAGTGCGGGAATAGGGTGTATCGAATGCAAGCAACCGGTAATCGACGGTGTGTTGCTGGAGCAGAACCCGATGCGCGAGCGTGCACAACAGTATCTGGATGATCCTACTTTAGTGCGCAATATTATTGCCGATGGCTGCGAAAAAGCGCGCAAGCTGGCGAGTGAAACGATGCGCGATGTGCGCGAAGCGATGGGGCTGGATTATAGTTAACCATTTTTTTAAAATCTATTTGCCACAGAGATCACAGAGTGCACAGAGAAGAACCGTTGAAAATTTGATACTTGGTTGAAGTTAATAAGCGGGCAGCTGAAAAAAGTTATATGTAGCAAAGAATTATTTTGAGTTACCCGTGCTAAATTTTACAGAACGTAAAATTGACTACAAGAACTCTCTGTGATCTCTGTGTACTCTGTGGCTAAGGTTTTGAAATTTCGTGAACAGGGCAAAGTCTATGTTGTACTACACCATCAAAATTATGTTGTCAGCACTGATCATCGTGGCGGTCAGTGAAATTGCCAAGCGCAGTAGTATGCTGGGGGCGGTACTTGCGTCGTTGCCGCTGACTTCGTTGCTGGCATTTGTGTGGCTGTATCTGGATACCGGTGACACGCAGAAAGTTGCAAATCTGTCGTCTGATATTTTCTGGCTGGTGCTACCGTCTCTGCCTTTGTTTTTGATCTTGCCGTGGTTGCTGAAAGCGGGTTGGGGATTCTGGTTGAGCCTGGCAGTGGCTGCCGGGGTGACCGTAGTGTGTTATGGCATGATGCTGCTGGCATTTAAACAGTTTTCAGGACAGTCATGAGCGAAGAAATGCTTCAGGAAGTGCAAACCCAGGAAGGGCAAGTCCCGGAAGTGCAGCTCGAGGTTGTCGCGCTGGCGCATATCCATGGCGAACCGATGCTGGAAATGCCAAAGGATTTGTATATTCCGCCCGATGCGCTGGAGCTGGTGCTGGAAGCGTTTCAGGGACCACTCGATCTGCTGCTGTATCTGATACGCAAACATAATCTGGATGTGCTCGATATTCCGATGGCCCAGCTTACCCAGCAATATATGGGATATATCGAGTTGATGAAGCAGGGCAGGCTTGAACTGGCGGCCGAGTATTTATTGATGGCAGCCGTGCTGATCGAAATTAAATCGCGCATGCTGTTGCCGCGGCTGCCTAAGGCAAGTGATGAGGAAGGTGAAGATCCTCGCGTGGAGCTGATGCGTCGGCTGCTGGAGTATGAGCAGATGAAACTCGCCGCTCAAAAGATGAATGAATTGCCGCAGGCAGGTCGGGATTTTGAGCTGGTGCAAGTGATTATCGAGCAGGTGGTGGTCGAGCGTTTGCCCAATGTCAGTGTGGATGATTTAAGGGCTGCCTGGCTTGCCTTGTTGACGCGGGCCAAATTGCATACGCACCATAAGGTACGCAAAGATGGTGTGTCGGTACGCGAACAAATGACGCGCCTGATCCGTCAATTGCGCCATGGTGAATATGAATCCTTTGAAAACCTGTTTGATGTCAGCGGCGGTATACCGCAACTGGTGGTAACATTTATTGCAATTTTGGAATTGGCCAAGGAAACGCTGGTCGAGATCACCCAAACCGAAACACTGGGGAAAATTTATGTCAGAACAAGTAACCGAGTCAACGCCGAATAATAACGAACCAGTCAATGAAGCAGCGACGACCACTGCAGTGGAACTGACGGTGGATGGGGATGTGGTCGATACGGCATTGCTTAAGAATATCCTCGAAGCCGCACTATTGACTTCGCAGGAACCGTTGGCCTTGCCTGAGCTTAAGAACCTCGCCGAAGTTGTAAAAGGCAGCAAGCTGGTTGAAGAGATTTTGAATCAATTGGCGCAAGAATACAGCGCACGCGGCGTTGAGCTTACCCAGGTGGCCAGCGGCTGGCGTTTCCGTGCACGTCCCGAGATGCAAGTGTATCTGAACCGATTGAACCCGCAGAAACAGCCGCGCTATTCACGTGCAGTGATGGAAACGCTGGCGATTATTGCGTATCGCCAACCGGTGACGCGCGGGGATATTGAAGATATACGCGGTGTCCAGGTTGCATCGCCTATCCTTAAAACGCTGGAAGCGCGCAACTGGATAGAGGTAATCGGCACACGTGATGTGCCGGGTAAGCCGGAACTGTTTGCCACGACCCAGCAACTTCTTGATGATTTAAATTTGCGCTCGCTGCATGAATTGCCCGAGCTGGAAGAAATGGGCAGCCTGCTTGAACAGGAAGCACCCGAACCGGTACAAACAGAGCAGGAAATAGTAAAGAATATATCCGAGTCAAATATAGCTATGTCAGATATGACAGAAGCTCCCGATGCAGGACTGGGCTCATCAGAAGTGGTATGAAACTAATTGTTTCGTCTATTCTTGTTTTCCTTTTCAGGCTGAGCTAAGCGATGAAGCAAGTGACTTCGCGTGATAACGTTTTCTACAGAGAATTAATCAAACTCAGCAGTTCAGCGCGCCAGCGTGATAAGTCCATGCAAACCCTGCTGGATGGTGCGCATTTACTTGCTGCTTACCTGGCAAGTGGTAAACACCCTGAACACCTCATTGTGACTGAGGCCGGACTGAGCAATCCCGAGATAAGTGCACTGCTGCTACAACTGCCGGCAATTCCATTGACTCAATTCGATGATGCATTATTTGCCGAACTTTCGGGATTGAAAACGGTGAGTGGTATCCTCGCATTAATATCTATCCCTCAATCAGCCATGCTGCCCCAACATAGCCGCTTCGCACTGTTGCTGGAAAATATACAGGATCCCGGTAATCTTGGTTCCATGATGCGCTCAGCGGCGGCGGCTGGCTGTGATAGTGTGTTTATGTCCAGGGGCTGTGCCGATGCCTGGTCCCCCAAAGTGTTGCGAGCTTCGATGGGTGGCCATTTTGTTTTAGAAGTGATTGAAAATGCGGACCTGCTTAATGTGACAGAATTGTTTAAGGGGACGGTATTTGCCACGACATTACAGGCAGAGAACAGTCTGTACGATAGTAGCCTGAGTGGTAATATCGCCTTTGTAATCGGCAATGAAGGATCTGGTTTGTCCGATGAAATATTGAGTAAGGCAATCGCTGTGACCATTCCGATGCCGGGTAAGGTAGAATCATTAAATGCAGCTGCGGCCACGGCAGTATGTTTATTCGAGGCGGCCAGACAACGTATATAAAAACCAGGCTGCGCATATAAAAATAAGACAGTGCATTTTTTCAAGCACGCAGATGTTTTAAGGGAGGAAACATGAGCAATCCTTTTACGGTACATCTTATTACCTGGCACGACGGCGAACCATTGTTGCGTGCCATCCGCGATAAGGTATTTATACAAGAACAAAATGTATCTGCCGAGCTGGAATGGGATGGGCTGGATAATAGCTGCCACCATGCCCTGGCGCTCAGCACCAATGGTGAAGCGATTGGCTGCGGACGCATCACACCCAAAGGACATATTGGACGCGTGGCGGTGTTGCCTGAATGGCGCCGCAAACACATTGGTACGGCAATACTCGAGTTGCTGGTTGACTATGCGCGCGAGCAGGGTTACCCAAAGGTAGAACTCAATGCGCAGGAACATGCCATTGAGTTATACAAAAAATTTGGTTTTGAAGCGAAAGGCAAAACCTTTATGGACGCCAATATCCCCCACCGCAAAATGACATTAATACTCAAAGACCGGAGTGAAAGTTAGATCTTGTCATACTGAAGTAAAAAGTCAGGTTAGTCTGATGGAAAAGCGTAGGGTAAAGGTAAAAAGTGCAGCTTCGCACCTTGAGCCGAGTTTAAATTAACGTGCTGACTTTCATGACTGCTGATCTGCATCACACCCAGCAAGTCAAAGCCCCCGCCGGGTGCAGCACTCGCATTCATCACCATGCCGCAGGCTTGAGCGGGCATGTCTTCGCTGAATAATTCATTGCCCGCAACAGGTGCCGTAGCAGACTCTGCATGGGCAAGATACATGCGACGTTTCTGCTTGCCGAGATAGTGTGTACGCGCAACAATTTCCTGGCCTGGGTAGCAGCCTTTCTTAAAACTGACACCACCCAAAATATCGAGATTTGTCATTTGCAATACGAACTGCTCTTGCGTGGGTGGCGTGACCACCGGGATACCTGCACGGATAGTGAGCCAGTCCCAGCAGGGCGATCCCGCTGCTTTAGCGTCTTTACTCAGATCAACCCACAGCTTGGTTGCTTCAGGGATAGTCGCATTGATCTGATAGCGGTTTTCAGCAAGCCGTAGCACGCTACCATTGTCAAATTGGGCGACTGACCAATCCTGTTCGAGGGCCACGTTTAATTTTTGCTGAACAAGTGTTGCTGCATTTTTTCCCGACAAACCCAGGCATACGACTTCGTCACTCGCATCACTGACTTTTACCTTGGAACGCAAGACATACATTGAAAGTTTTTTATGCATCGCGGCAGTCAGACTGCGCGGCAGCTGCAGATAATAGTCTGTACCCTGTTGCCAGATGAGCAAGCTCGCCACCATGCGTCCCTTGGGGCTATTGAAGCTGCTGAGCTGCGAAGTTTTGTTATTGACGGCATTGATGTCATTGCTGAGTAAATTTTGCAGAAATTTCTGTGCTTCCTCGCCAGTGACCTTGAGAGTGCCAAACTGGCTCAAGTCACACAGTACCGTGCCGTCACGGGCGGTGACAAGTTCAGCCTGCAGGTTGCCAAAGTGCTGCACTGCGCCTTCATGCAGTTGTGCGCCCTGCGGTGTCAAAAAATTTTGCCATTCCTGATTCATGATTTTTCTGCCTTGAAATGTGTTATGCAATTTTACCGTGAAGTGATTTATCTTTTACAAATTTTTTGCCAGTCAATTTATTCAAAATTCGGATAAAATCACCCTTATGAAATTGTTGATGTTTATCCCCTTGTTTTTACTTGGCGCCTGCGATGGCGGATTGTGGAATAACCCCTATCCAGCCAATGATAAAAATGTGGGTGACAAGGGTCAGTCTGTCTTTTATACCGTATTTACTGAGCGTCCCAAACATCTTGATCCGGCACAGGCTTATAGCGAGAACGAATATATTTTCCTGGCGCAAATTTATCAGCCGCCGTTGCAATACCACTACCTTAAACGCCCCTATACCCTGATACCGCAAGCGGCCAGCGAGATGCCCAATGTAGTTTATCTTGATAAAAATAACCGGCCTCTGCCTGCTTCAGCACCCGCAGAGCAAGTTGCTTACAGCTTGTATGAGATACACCTGCGAAAAGACCTCAAATACCAGCCCCATCCCGCTTTCGCGCTAAATGCACAGGGTAAGCCCGAGTACATCGGGTTAAGCAAGGAAGTGTTGAGCAAGTATTATTTATTAGGCGATTTTTCCCATACAGGAAGCAGAGATGTCACTGCAGCCGATTATGTGTATCAGATCAAGCGGCTGGTGCACCCGGCCATCCACACGCCCATTAGTGGTTTGATGAGTGAATACATTGTCGGGTTAAAGGATTATGCGGTTACATTGCAAAAAGCGCAGCAGGTTATGCAAGGCCAATACCTGGATTTGAACAAATATGCACTGGATGGCGTTGAGGTCGTTGACGCACACACCTACCGCATCAAGGTTTATGGCAAGTACCCACAATTTGCGTATTGGCTGGCGATGCCATTTTTCTCACCGATGCCGGCAGAGGCTGATCAATTCTATGCGCAGGATGGCATGCAGCAACATAACCTGACGCTGGACTGGTGGCCGGTGGGCAGCGGCCCCTATTATCTGTCGGAAAATAACCCGAATCAGCGCATGGCGCTATCGCATAATCCCAATTACAGTGGAGAAGTTTATCCAAATGAAGGCGAGGCGGGAGACAGGGAGGCAGGATTGCTCGCCGATGCCGGCAAACCGTTGCCCTTGATTGATAAAGTGGTATTCAGTCTGGAGAAGGAAACCATTCCCTACTGGAATAAGTTTCTGCAGGGCTACTATGATGCGGCCGGCATCAGCTCGGACAGTTTTGATCAGGCAGTATCTGTGGGTGTAGGTGGCGAGGCAAATGTAACTGATGAAATGCGTAAGCAGGGCATCAGCCTGTCTACATCGGTGGCCACTTCGACGTTGTATATGGGCTTTAATTTTCTCGATGCTACCGTCGGTGGCGATTCCGAAAAAGCACGCAAGCTACGCCGCGCCATCTCCATTGTGGTGGATTACGAAGAATTTATATCCATATTCGCCAATGGGCGCGGTGTCAGTGCACAGTCTCCGTTACCCCCCGGTATATTTGGCTATCGCGAGGGCGAGTCCGGATTAAATCACTATGTTTATGATTGGGTGAATGGCGGGCCCAAACGAAAATCAATCACAGAAGCAAAGTTGCTGTTGTCGGAAGCCGGCTATCCGAATGGCCTGGATGAAAAAACCGGACAGCCGCTGGTGATCTATCTGGACACGACGGCGACCGGCGTCGGTAGCAAGTCGCGCCTGGATTGGCTGCGCAAGCAACTCGACAAAATCAATATACAACTGGTGCCGCGCGCAACCGACTACAACCGCTTTCAGGACAAGATACGCCGGGGTGATACGCAAATGTTTTACTTCGGCTGGAATGCAGATTATCCCGATCCGGAAAATTTTTTGTTCTTATTGTATGGGCCACAGGGTAAGGTGGACAAGGGTGGCGAGAATGCGTCAAACTATAGCAATCCGGAATTTGACCGACTGTTTGAACAGATGAAAAACGTGCCGAATAGCCCCGCACGTCAACTCATTATCGACCGTATGCTGGAAATTTTGCGCCGTGATTCACCGTGGCTGTGGGGCTATCACCCCAAGGATTACGTGTTGCACCACAGCTGGCTGCACAACAGCAAACCCAACAAGATGGCGAATAATAATCTGAAATATCTGCGCATCGATGACCCGCAACGTGATGCCTTGCGCAAGCAATGGAACCAGCCATTGCTGTGGCCGTTGTGGCTGCTCGGCATTAGCATACTGGCATCAGGCTGGTGGCTATGGCGAATATTAAGAAAACGCGAGGAGGCCAGATGATCACTTATCTGATTCGCCGCATCCTGTATGCCATTCCCATTTTGATCGGGGTAAATCTGCTGACGTTCGCGCTATTCTTTGTGATCAACACTCCGGATGATATGGCACGCATGCAGTTGGGCATGAAACGTGTCACACCCGATGCGATTGAAAAATGGAAGCAGCAACGCGGGTACGACAAGCCACTGCTGTTTAATTCGCAGGCAGCAGGAACAAAAAAATTGACCGACACGATTTTCTTCCAGAAATCTGCCAGCATGTTTATTTTCGATTTTGGCTATTCGGATGATGGCCGCAGTATCAGCCGCGAAATCAGCACCCGCATGTTTCCCAGCCTGGTGATCGCATTGCCGACCTTTGTGGTGGGGCTGCTGCTCTACATTACCTTTGCGTTATTGATGGCACTGTTTCGCGGCACCATGCTGGATATTGCGGGAGTGACAGTGTGCGTGATACTGATGTCTATTTCCTCACTGTTTTATATTATTGGAGGACAGTTTCTGGTGAGTAAACTTTGGCATTGGGTGCCGATCTCTGGTTACGCTGGCGGCATGGATAGCCTGCGTTTTATATTGCTGCCGGTGTTGATAGGCATCGTGTCTGGAATTGGTGCTAGCAGCCGCTGGTATCGCACGATTTTTCTGGAAGAGGTGGGTCGGGATTATGTGCGTACGGCGCGGGCAAAAGGTTTGTCTGAATTGCGTGTGTTATTCAGGCATGTGTTAAAAAATGCAATGATACCCATCCTCACCGGCGTAGTGGCAGTGATACCGTTGCTGTTTATGGGAAGTTTGCTAACCGAGTCTTTCTTTGGTATTCCCGGCTTGGGTAGTTATACGATAGATGCAATACAAGCTCAGGATTTTGGTGTAGTGCGCGCAATGGTATTCCTCGGCTCAGTGCTTTACATCGTGGGTCTGATCCTCACCGACATTTCCTATACCGTGGTTGACCCCAGAGTGAGGTTGCAATGAATTTCAAACTGGTGATGCTGTGGACGGACGTGATGATCTTCCTGTTGCTGACGGTGGCGATAGTGGGTGGGTGGTGGATTATGCAAAGACCGCATCTGCTATTGCCGTGGCAACGCTTGTTCAGGAGCCGTGTCGGAATGGTGAGCCTGCTGGTATTGTCCGTGTTTGTTGCGACTGGATTGCTGGATTCACTACATTACCGTGTAGCACTCCCTGATAAGGGCAACGGGCAAGCCGTATATGCGGCCGAAGTGCTGAGTGTGTTCGATACACTGGTGGGCGATTTGCGCAGCCAAACCGAAAAAACATATTCTGCTCCACTGGCAGTTTTTCTATATGCAAAGGAAAGCATTGAAACGCCCGAGGGCAACACGTTGCGTGATTACCCGAGGTTAAAATATGGCGGTGCACATCTGCTCGATCCCGAGCATGATCATGCGGGTGATGTGGCCAAACGCAGTCTGGTCGGAATTTTTGTTGGTGGGTTCTGTGGCGCGCTGCTGGTGATATTGATCGTATCAGTCGCCGCAGTTCGCAGTGGTACGCCGGCCGGTGTATGGATCAAGGCGCGCAAAAATTCTCCCGTCACTGCAATGCTTGTCACATTGGCGCTGATGGCGATGTTGATCGGGCTGATTGCGAATCTTTCAGGAGCCTATCATGTACTGGGTACGGATAAGGTGGGGCAGGATGTGTTGTATTTGTCGCTGAAGAGTATCCGTACCGGGCTAGTGATTGGCACGGTGACCACATTGGTGATGCTGCCATTCGCGCTATTTCTCGGTATTGCTGCGGGATATTTTCGTGGCTGGGTCGACGATGTCATCCAGTATATATACACAGTGTTAAGTTCCATCCCGGGTGTTTTGCTGATTGCCGCTGCAGTGCTAATGATGCAGGTGACAATAGAAAAACATGCTGGGTGGTTCTCTTCTTCAATTGAGCGGGCGGACCTGCGCTTGCTTTTCCTTTGCCTGATACTGGGTGTGACAAGCTGGACCGGTCTGTGCAGATTGCTGCGCGGTGAAGCTCTAAAATTGCGCGAGCTGGAATATATTCAGGCATCACAGGCCTTTGGCGTGTCATCGTTGCGTATCTTGTCACGACATATACTGCCCAATGTAATGCACATTGTATTGATCAGCGTGGTAATGGATTTCAGCGCACTGGTATTGGCCGAAGCAGTATTGTCCTACGTTGGTGTGGGCGTTGATCCATCAACCAACAGCTTCGGTACCTTGATCAATAATGCACGGCTGGAAATGGGACGCGATCCAATAGTGTGGTGGACTCTGGCGTCAGCCTTCAGTTTTATGCTGGTATTGGTGCTGGCGGCTAATCTGTTTGCCGATGCGGTGCGCGACGCTTTTGATCCGCGTTTGAACCGGACAGGAATCGCGTGATGCCATTACTTAATGTCAAAAGTCTTGTAACCCGTTTGCAAAACGGCGCGCGCATTGTGGATGATGTGTCCTTCGAGATTCAACCGGGTGAAACCTTTGCCCTGTTGGGTGAATCCGGTTGCGGCAAGTCGATGACGGCGCTGTCGCTGATGCGCTTGTTGCCGGAGGGCATAGAAAATACGCATGGTGAAGTGCATCTGGATAAAATCGATGTGCCGGCTTTGGCAGAACGAGAGATGCGCGATGTTCGCGGTGGCAAGATCGCGATGATCTTTCAGGAGCCGGGACTGAGTCTGAATCCGGTGATGACGGTGGGCGCACAGATTGCCGAGGTACTTGCCTTGCATCGTGGCTTGAAAAATTCAGCCGCTGACAGGCGTGCCGTTGAGCTGCTACAGCAGGTCGGCATACCCGATGCGCCACAACGTCTGCATGAATATCCTTTCCAGCTTTCCGGTGGCATGAAGCAACGCGTGATGATCGCGATGGCGCTGGCGGGGCAACCAAAATTACTGATTGCTGATGAGCCAACCACTGCACTGGATGTGACAATTCAAGCGCAGGTCTTGCAATTGTTGCGTGATACGCAAGCTCAGCACGCGATGGCAATGTTACTGATAACCCACGATCTTGGTGTGGTGGCGCAGATGGCGCACCATGTGGCGGTGATGTATGCAGGGCAGATCATTGAACAGTCACCACGCGCGCAATTATTCACATCGCCCCTGCATCCGTATACGCAAAAATTGTTTGCTGCCCTGCCGGATATATGCCACAAGGGTCAGCAGGTGGCTGCGATACCCGGTAATGTCCCTGCGCTGGGTGAAGTGACGCAAGGTTGCCGCTTCGCACCACGCTGCGACCGCGCGTGGGCGCTGTGTCATGAGCAAGTGCCCCTGTGGACAGTGACAGGTGAGGGGCAGGGCGTACGTTGTCACTTGTATCAACTTGCTGACGGGAAGATTTCCAAGGGAATCGTTCAAGCAGCAGGTGAAAAGGAAGTGAGTAATGCTGTTCAAGTAACATCAGCAGCGTTATCTGTGCTCAAGGTCACTGACCTCAAGGTTCACTTTCCTATCCGCAAGGGGCTTCTGCAGCGCACAGTAGGGCACGTCTATGCAGTGGATGGTTTGTCACTGGAGATCGGTGCAGGCCGTACGCTGGCACTGGTGGGTGAGTCGGGTTGCGGCAAGACAACAGTTGGTAAAGCGTTGCTGCAATTGATACCGCCGACAGCGGGTAGCGTGCGCTTCGCCGGTGCAGAAATGACGGGTTTGAACGCACAGCAATTACGTATTTTGCGCGGCGGCATGCAAATGGTATTTCAAGATCCTTACGCTTCGCTCAACCCAAAGATGCGAGCCGCAGAAATTTTGCAGGAGGGGATGGATGCGCTATTTATCGGTTCATCCAGCAATGAAAAGCAGCAACGTATTAATGTGCTGCTGGATCAGGTTGGGTTGGCGCAGGGCGCCAAGTGGCGTTACCCGCATGAGTTTTCCGGTGGGCAGCGACAGCGAATTGCTATTGCGCGGGCATTAGCAGTGAATCCAAAATTATTGATTTGCGACGAACCGACCAGTGCACTCGATGTTTCAGTACAGGCGCAAATTTTGAATTTGCTCAAATCCCTGCAACAGGAATTGGGATTAAGTTATTTGTTTATAACGCACAATCTCGCGGTGGTCGAATATATCGCGCATGAAGTATGTGTGATGTATTTGGGACGAATTGTTGAACGCGGCAATGTTGAGGAAGTGCTGCACAATACCAAACATCCCTATACCAGGGCATTATTGTCTGCGGTACCACGCATCGACGGGGACAGGGGGGGCATTATTAGCCTGGCTGGGGAAATGCCTTCACCCGCGAAACCACCGCAGGGGTGTCATTTTCATCCGCGTTGCGCTCAAGTTATGGATGTATGCAGAACAAGTTACCCGCCGGCAAGCGCAATCAGTCATACACAATTAGTGCATTGCCACTTGTATAGAGAGTAAATTTATTGATCACGGCGGATGTTCTGGCAACTAATGCAAACATCCTGCGACGCAGTAGCCAGTTACATTTCTGAAACGGGTTTGACTGCGATTCGTTTGTGGGCTGCGGCGCGCTTGATATTGCGGTTAGCTTTTGCTACACCCTGGCTTTGTGAGGGCTGTGCAACCATAATATGCTGACCTGGATGAAGGATACGAACACCTCTGTTCCAGCTTTTCAGGCTGGACAACTTCACATGATAACGACGTGCTATGGCACTTAAAGTATCGCCTCTGCGTACTGTATGACGGACTGCATTTAACATGCGGTAGTCTGTGGGCGGCAGGTTGGTATTGAACGCGGTAAATTCGCTTTCAGGTTGCTCGCCATTCAATGGTACCAAAATCGTTTGACCATTGCTGACCTTGATACTGCGGTGAATACCGTTTACTGACCTCAATTTTTCAGAAGATATACCATAGCGCAAGGCTACTTCTTCAAGATTTTCACCTTTCTTGGTTGGGCATGCTTGCCATGAAACCAGGGGCTGACTTGCACTGTTCAAATTATTACGGAACATGGCCACATTTTCAACGGGGAGTAACAGCACTTCATCTTCCTTTTGCAGGATGACAGGGCGGTTATGCGCCGGGTTAAGCGCGGCAAATTCTTCCATAGAGATACCTGCCATTTCGGCGGCCAATTCCACGTCGATATGCTGAGACGTGGTGATTGCAGCGAAATAGGGCTTGTTTGGTATATCAGTCAGCGCCAGACCAAAATTTTCGGGGCGGCTGACAATATTCTTGACGGCCATCAGTTTGGGAACGTAGCCGCGTGTTTCCTTGGGCAATCTGAGATGGGCGTAGTCAGTCGGTTTGTGTAGTCTACGGTTGCGGGCTATCGCACGCGCTACCGAGTTTTCTCCGCAATTATAGGCCGCCAGCGCCAAATCCCATGAGCCAAACTGGTCATGCAGTTTTTGCAGGTAATCCAGGGCGCCGTTTGTGGCATTGATCACATCGCGTCTGCCGTCGTACCACCAGTTTTGCTGCATGCCGAAATTTTTTCCGGTTGACGGGATAAATTGCCAGATTCCGGATGCACGCGCTGAAGACAGCGCTCCCGGATTGAATGCACTTTCTATCATCGGCAATAAAGCTATTTCGGTTGGCATGCCACGCTTTTCAACTTCACCAACTATAAAATACAGGTAACGGCGTGCACGCTCAGTCATGCGTTCAACATACTCCGGTTGGCGGGCATACCATTTTTCGTAACGGGCAACAAGCTTGCTATCCGAGTCGCTCATGCCAAAACCGTTGCGTATACGCTGCCAAACGTCAATTTGACCGGCAGCTGTATTATCCAGTACTGGCTCAGGTGATGGGGTTGCAGCAGGCTGTATTGCTGTTGACGCGCTGGTTGTGGCAACAGGGTTTACGGTAGTGAAGGTATTGCTTGCCGGTGCAGATTCGGTTGACAGTGATATGACAGGCAGCGGTGTTGCTACGGTAACGGGCTGTGGGGCTGAAGCAACCGGAATTATATTTTTTGTTTCTGAAGTAATTTGCGGTACTGGTTTTGTAGCGCAACCAGCGAAAGAAATAATGGCAAGAACTAAAAATAGATTACGTCGCAAGGTGAGTGCCCGGTAAATGTTAAAGTAGACCGATAATAGACGACAGAGCAGTGCAACGTCAAGGTTAAATTTGCCTGCGAGTACTGTCATTATTGAAGAGGCGCAATAAAGTACAATGCAAAACTGACATGAAATTGATCATGTATAGATATATTTTCCTATTACAAATTCACAATTAATGAGTACCAATCAATTATCCAGTTGCGACATTTTTTGCACGGTAGTCGATAACTACGGCGATATAGGCGTCTGCTGGCGCTTGGCCAGGATCATGCAACGTGAACATGCGATGACAGTCCGCATGTGGGTGGACGATCTGGCCAGTTTTAGCAAGCTGTGTCCCGAGGTAGAGCCGTCCAAGTTAATACAGCAAAGTCATGGGGTTGAAATCCGGCAGTGGAACGTATTATTTGGGAATGTTATTCCTGCAGAGCTGGTGATTGAAGCGTTTGCGTGTGAGTTGCCCATTCGATATGTACAGGCCATGGCTGACAAATCTCCCAAACCGGTATGGATAAATCTTGAATATATGAGTGCTGAAGACTGGGTAGATGGTTGTCATGGGCTGCCTTCGCCGCATTTGAAATTGCCGCTGGTAAAATATTTTTTCTTTCCGGGTTTTACTAATAAAACGGGCGGGCTTCTGCTGGAACGAGACCTTTTGGCGCGTCGGGATGATTTCCAGGCGGATCACATCTTGCAGGAAAAATATTGGCAGTCTTTGCAAGTGCCACAACGGCAAAGGGATGAGCTGCGCGTATCGCTGTTTAGTTACGAAAATCCTGCCGTGCAAACTTTGTTGAAAGTTTGGGCTTCAGGGCCTCATCCCGTCACTTGCCTGGTACCAGAAGGCCGAGTATTGCCACAGGTAGCTGAATATTGTGGACGAGAGCGGCTTGTCGCGGGCAATTTCGTTCAGTCAGGCCGTTTGCGCGTACAGGTATTGCCGTTTGTCGAACAGGAGAAGTATGACAAGCTGTTGTGGGCGTGTGATGTTAATTTTGTGCGCGGTGAGGATTCCTGCGTCAGGGCACAGTGGGCGGGCAAGCCTTTTGTCTGGCAGATTTATCCGCAACATGATGGTGTGCATATGCAAAAGTTGCAGGCACTGCTGGACTTGTATTGCCGTGGGCTGGATCCTGCCAGTACTTTGGGCTTGCAGCAGCTGTGGATGGTATGGAATAGCGGGGAAGAGGGGTCTGAAACCGGTCTGGAACAGGTATGGCAGCAAATGCTGCAAAACCTGCCAGTCTTGTTGCAACATGCCCAAGGATGGGCGCAGCAATTAGCTTCGAATAATCTTGCATTGAATTTACTGGATTTTTCGCGCAAAGTTGGTAAAATCGCCCCTTTCGAAATTTAGCATTAGGCAGAAGACAGATGAAAATCGCTCAAGAACTCCGCGCAGGTAATGTTGTTATGGTTGGTGATGCCCCTTTGGTCATTCAAAAGGCGGAATATAGCCGTTCTGGCCGTAGCGGCTCGGTAGTCAAAATGAAATTTAAAAACTTGCTAACTGACGCGCCCAGTGAAAACATTTTTAACGCGGACGACAAGTTCGAGCAGGTTATGCTGGAGCGCAAGGATTGCACCTACTCCTACTTCGCTGATCCCATGTATGTATTTATGGATAGTGAATATAACCAGTATGAAGTGGAAAAAGACAATCTTGGTGATGCTATCAACTACCTTGAAGATAATATGACTTGCGAGGTGGTGTTCTACAACGACAAGGCGATCTCGGTCGATCTGCCAAACACCATTATTCGTGAAGTGATCTATACCGAGCCTGCTGTACGCGGTGATACTTCCGGCAAGGTGATGAAGCCGGCCAAGATCAACACCGGATTTGAATTGCCTGTTGCTGCATTTATTGAAATCGGTGACAAGATTGAGATTGATACACGTACCAATGAGTTTAAAAAGCGTGTGTTATAAAAAATAGCTAGTTTGGAATCGAATATAAAAAGAGCCGCTTTAAGCGGCTCTTTTTATTATTGATAGGCAGGTTCTTTCTTATTTTATATCCATCGCTGGATTTATTTCAGGTTCCGAGTTTGCAGCAGGAGCAGAGGCAGGTTTAACTGAAGATGTATCAGAGACTGCCGAGGCAGGTACAACATCCCAAAGATATTTTGGGCTGGATGCGACACCTGTCGTCAGCCGATTTAGGCCTTCTCCGATTTCAAAAGCCGTTGTACACCCTGCTATGCCGATGAACAACGGCAGAAATAAATATCGCCTATCCATGTAGCTACTTAAGGCCTTCCAGACTATAAACCACTGACAGGCGGTGAGTTTCGCCGGGTTTAACCGTTACAACATTGTCAAAAGCATTGGCGCTTTCCACGCACACCATGCCACGGTAGCCTTCCTGGCCAAAGTCACCCATTTTGTCTGCTTTTTCAGTCCATGGATTCCATACCACGGTTGATTTGCTACCCTGTTTGGCTATACGAATTGCACGCCTGAGGCCGCGGTCTTCAATGACACAATCCGCTGCAGTATCTACATATACACGGTCTACCTCGCTTTCGATCACGATTCCATCTTTCTGCTTTCTACGCGCGGGTTCGCCAACCTTGTCCAGATAGTCACATCCTTCAAGACCACGGATAGTCATTTGTGCGACATCACTGATATGGAAGTAGGTGTGTAACGCTTCGCCCAGAATAAAAGCCTGTTTGCCGGTGTTGTGTGTCACCAGCACAATGCGCAGCTCTTTGCCTACAGTTATTTCAATTTTTACACTGGATGGGTTGGGCCATTGTTCCCGGATTGCATCTGTTTCAATCAGGCCGAAGCTAATGAAGGTGGCGCCGTCGGTGAGTGCTTTCGCTTCCAGTACATCCCACATGACAGTACGAGCCGGACCATGACCGGGCAGTTTGGCATCAGTAGCATGCGGGCCAAACCAGGGCCAACAGATCGGCACACCACCACGAATGGATTTACCAGCGGTAAACTTGGCATATTTCGATAACCAGATTACCGGCTCCTGGTTGTGTGGTTGGTAAGTCATCAAATGCGCGCCTTGCAGAGCGATACTGGCGCTGGCATGCGCATTGCTGATTTCCGCCGCGATAAGACCGCCGGCAATTTCACTGAATTTTAGGTTATTTTTGATGCCAAAGCGCTGATTGAGGTCTGCAAGGGTCATGATTTCATCCTATGGGTTAAGACTCGTATTTTCGCCGTTTTTTGGAATGGGTGTCCAGATTATTTACGCCGGGTTAATACTATGTGGACTATTTGATCACTGGTAGCTTGAAATTTGCACAAAAATCCCCATCTGAGCCCTGCTTGAATATTTTTGGCGTTAGCCGAGTTTTTCTGATTTACGGAGAGTGAAAATGAAAAGAATTTTCCTGTTTATATTGACAAATATGGCTGTTCTAGTGGTCATCAATATTACTTTGCGTCTGCTTGGCGTGGATAGGGTGCTTGATCAGAGCGGTGGCATAAATTTCAATGCCTTGCTCATCATGTCTGCGGTGATCGGGTTCTCCGGCGCTATCATTTCATTATTGATGTCCAAGTGGTCTGCCAAACGTATGGTGGGTGCCCAGGTTATTACCAATCCAATTGATCCAACCGAGCGCTGGTTGCTGGATACGGTTAATCGTCAGGCACAGATGGCGGGTATAGGTATGCCCGAGGTTGCAATCTACGAAGCGCCCGATGTGAATGCATTTGCCACCGGCTGGAACCGCAATAGCGCACTGGTGGCAGTTAGCACAGGCCTGTTGCACAGCATGAGTCGCGACGAGGCTGAAGCGGTGCTGGGGCACGAGATCAGCCATGTGGCAAACGGGGATATGGTGACACTGGCCCTGATTCAGGGTGTGGTGAATACGTTTGTGATTTTCTTTGCCAAATTGTTTGGCATTCTGGTGGATCGTATCTTGCTGAAAAATGATGGTCGAAATGGTCCGGGCATCGGTGCCTTTGTTGCCGAGATTATTGCGCAACTGGTATTGGGCGTGCTGGCAAGCATTATCGTGATGTGGTTTTCGCGTAAACGTGAATTCCGTGCAGACGCAGGCGGCGCTAATCTGGCCGGCACCAACAAAATGATCGCAGCGCTTGAGAAACTGAAGTTGAATCACGAGCAGGCTAATTTGCCGGAAAAGATTGCCGCATTCGGAATCTCGGGCGGCAAGGGAATTTCACGTTTGTTTATGACACATCCTCCGTTGGATGAACGGATTGCGGCGTTGAGAGAAGGGCGTTAGACTTTAGCCGATATCATTCATAGAGGATAAAAGCTATGCCGGTAAATAAAACGCCTGACCACGCCAAGCTGGATCGTATTGTGGCTGAAGCGCGCCGTAATGCGGCAGAACGTGAGCAGAGTTACCGTGAGCAAGCCCTGAAGATATATCCATGGATTTGTGGACGTTGTGCCCGCGAGTTTACACGGGAAAATTTACAGCAGTTGACTGTGCACCACAGGGATCATAATCATAGTAACAACGCTGCGGATGGCAGCAACTGGGAATTGTTGTGTATTTATTGCCATGAAAACGAACATGCCAAACAACTGGATGCTGCCGCTCAGGCCACTGTGTCAGGTGGCGGGAAGGTACAAGCCACCTCGACCTTTCAGCCCTTCGCAAACCTGAAATCATTGCTGGACAAGAAGAGCTGAAGAGATACGAGTAGGTGCAGGTTTAACCAAAAAAAACAGATGGCCACAGAGATCATAGAGGAGAAACAAAAAGCTTGCCGCGGGAATTGTATTCACCATTTGGGTGAACACCCGAAAGGCTGAGAAACCCCGTCACTTTGTGTGTTCTCTGTGGCGTGTTTCTGCGGTTTTTAGGTTCAATAATCCTCGTATTTTTCGCGAGGAGGGGAGCCGTCATAGACCAGGCTTTGGCGGCGCATCAGGTAGGCATCGCGGATGAAGCTATAGCGGTCGGTAATATTTCCTTCCATAATGCTTTCTGCATCCAGCAGTTTGGCGCGAAGATCTACCTTGTCGATTGCATAGAGAGTATTACGTACTGCAACATCATCAAGATTTCCAACGAGTCCATAGTAACTGTCTACTGCCCATCCGGTGCCGTCACGCACTGAGCTGGGCCCGATAAATGGCAACACAATATACGGGCCGCTACCGACACCCCAGTAACCCAGTGTCTGGCCGAAGTCTTCATTGTGTTTTTCCAGTTTGTCCGCTACATCAAACAAGCCAAATACGCCAAAAATTGTATTCACCCAGACACGGGTGAAGTCGGATGCAGCCTGTGCAAACTTCAATTGCAACAGATCGTTGGCGGTAACAAAAATATCGTCGATATTGGAGAAAAAATTATGTATGATTTTTTGCCCGCGCTCAGGTATGACGGCCTTGTATCCCTTGGCCACCGGCTTCAGAATGGCACTATCAACTGTATCATTGAACTTGTACACGCCGCGGTTAAATCCTTCAAAAGGATCTTTGGGGTTGGCATTGGGAGAGGTGGCGCAGCCTGATAAAAACAGGCCGGCAAGCAAAAAAATAGTACGGAGTACGGACATGATTAATGTTGTAGCGTAACGATCATGCCTTGAATTGTAGAGTGATTTGAATTGAAAAACAGCAGATTCAATTCAAATCACCATATTTGTTGTATTTTAGCCAAGGAACTCGACTTCAAAAATCAGCGTTGCATTGGGAGGAATGACCCCACCGGCACCACGCGCCCCGTAACCAAGCGCTGGCGGTATCGTCAGTTTGCGTACACCGCCTACTTGCATACCTTGCACGCCTTCGTCCCAGCCTTTGATAACCTGACCAGCGCCCAGGTTAAAATCGAAAGGCTCGTTTCTGTCCTTGCTTGAATCAAATTTTTTGCCATCGGTCAGCCAGCCTGTGTAATGAACGGAAACCAGGTTGCCGACTTTGGCGGTGGCGCCGCTACCCACGGTAATTTCTTCATATTGCAAACCTGATGCAGTGGTAATTGTGCTCATAATTTTTCCTTTTTGATGTATGTAAAAATTTTAAAAAATTGAAATAGGTTGATTCTATTTAATGCTGCGCTCGGTCGCCATTACCGTGCTGGCTAGCAGCATGGTAATCGTCATCGGTCCGACGCCACCCGGAACAGGCGTGATCCAGCCGGCGACTTCCTTTGCGCTGTCGAAATCCACATCGCCTGCCAGTTTGCCATTGGGCAGGCGGTTGATGCCGACATCAATAACGGCTGCTCCCGGCTTGATCATGTCGCCGGTAATCATCTGCGCTTTGCCGGTCGCCACTACCAGAATATCCGCATCGCGGGTGAATTTGCCAAGGTCAACCGTTTTGGATGTGCAAATGGTGACGGTTGCATTTTTCTGCAGCAGCATCAGTGCCATCGGTTTGCCGACGATATTGCTGCGCCCGACCACCACCGCGTGCTTTCCTTCGATCGTTACTCCGCTTTTTTCCAGCAGCTTCATCACGCCGTAGGGTGTGCAGGGTTGAAATTTCGGTGTGCCAGTAACCAGTTCGCCGACATTCATCGGATGAAATCCATCCACATCCTTGTCGGGAGAAATGGCCAGCAGAACTTTATTGCCATCAATGTGTTTGGGTACCGGCAACTGCACCAGAAAACCATGTATTTTAGGGTCCGCATTAAGCTTGGCGATTTGCTCCAGTAACGCAGCTTCAGAAGTATCGCCAGGCAGCTCAATATGTTTGGAATAGATACCCAGCTCGGCGCAGGCCTTGATCTTGTTGCCAACATATACTTTGGAAGCAGGATCCTCGCCGACGATGATGACCGCCAATCCAGGAGTAGTCCCGCGTGCAATTAACGCTTCGGCACGCAGTTTCCATTCTCCACGAACCTCCTGCGAGATTGCCTTGCCGTGAATGATGCGAGCAGTCATGTTTTCTCCTGTGGATTATGTTTAGAACGCCGGTTTGTCTATCGCACTCTGGTAATTTGAGACGGATGACATAATTTCGGCACGCGCTTCTTCGACACCAAACCAGCCTTCAATCTTGACCCACTTGTTAGGCTCAAGGTCTTTGTAATGCGCGAAGAAATGCGAAATTTGTTTCAGTGTAATTTCCGGTAAATCGGTATGGCTTTTCATGTGGCGATACAGTGTGGAAAGTTTATCCACGGGCACGGCGATCAATTTTGCATCCTGTCCGCCTTCATCTTCCATCTTGAGTACACCGAGCGGGCGGCAACGCACCACCACACCGGTTTGCAGGGGAACGGGGGTAACCACCAGCACGTCTACCGGGTCACCATCGCCACACAGTGTGTGAGGGATGTAGCCATAGTTGCAGGGATAATGCATCGCTGTGTTCATGAAGCGATCGACGAAAATTGCGCCGGATTCCTTGTCTACTTCGTACTTGACCGGTTCGCCATGCATCGGGATTTCGATAATGACGTTAAAGTCGTCGGGTAAATTTTTGCCGGATGAAACCTGATTCAAACTCATGATGTAAAGCCTTTGGAATATATGTCAAAGGCGGATTATATCATTCTGAACATCAACTAGATAAGGGCGAAAAAAAGGGGGGCTTGCGCCCCCCTTGATAAAGTTAACTAATTATTACAGCAGAGGCACGATCATCAGTGCAACGATGTTGATAATCTTGATCAGCGGGTTAACAGCAGGGCCGGCGGTGTCCTTGTAAGGATCACCCACGGTGTCGCCGGTAACCGCTGCCTTGTGCGCATCAGAACCTTTGCCGCCGAAGTTGCCCTGTTCGATATACTTCTTTGCATTATCCCAGGCTCCACCACCTGTAGTCATGGATATTGCCACAAACAGGCCGGTAACAATCGTACCAATCAGTACGCCACCCAGTGCCTGTGCACCAAGAGTCAATCCAACCACAACGGGCACTATAACTGGCAGCAGGGAAGGGATAATCATTTCCTTGATTGCCGCTTTGGTCAGCATATCGACGCAGGTATCATATTCAGGCTTGCCGCTACCATCCATGATGCCCTTGATTTCCTTGAACTGACGGCGTACTTCCACCACGATAGAGCCTGCAGCTCGACCAACCGCTTCCATGCTCATCGCAGCGAACAGGTAAGGCACCATACCGCCGATAAACAGGCCGATGATGACCATATGATTTGACAAGTCGAAGGTCAGGTTGGGGTGGCTGCCAGACAGTGCGTGGGTATAGTCTGCAAACAATACTAGTGCGGCAAGGCCGGCAGAGCCGATGGCATAACCTTTAGTCACTGCTTTGGTGGTGTTGCCCACAGCATCCAGCGGATCGGTAATGTTGCGGATGCTTTCCGGCAAGCCGGCCATTTCGGCGATACCGCCGGCGTTGTCGGTGATCGGGCCGTAGGCGTCAATCGCGACAATAATGCCGGTCATCGACAGCATTGAAGTTGCCGCAATCGCAATACCATACAGGCCAGCCAGTTCATACGACCCCCAGATCGACAGGCACACTGTCAGCACGGGGGCAGCAGTCGCTTTCATAGATACGCCAAGACCTGCGATCACATTGGTACCGGAACCGGTAGTGGATGCCTGCGCGATGTGCTTTACCGGGCCGTATTCTGTTGCGGTGTAGTACTCGGTGATCAGCACCATTGCAGCGGTCAGTCCCAGGCCGATCAGCGAGGCATAGAACAGCTTCATCGACGTAATCAGCACGCCGCCAATCAGCACGCCATCGCCCATCATTTTGGTGGTGATGAAGTAAAAGCCTATGCCTGCCAGCACGGCAGCGACAATCAAACCACGATACAGCGCGTTCATGATCTTGCCGCCTTCGTAAGCTTTTACGAAGAAGCTGCCAATGATGGAAGCCAGGATAGAGAAACCACCGAGTACCAGCGGATACAGTACGGCATTATCTGAACCGGTGATCAGCAAACCACCCAGCAGCATGGTGGCGACAAGGGTTACCGCATAGGTTTCAAACAGGTCGGCGGCCATACCGGCACAGTCGCCGACGTTATCCCCAACGTTGTCCGCAATAACCGCCGGATTGCGCGGGTCGTCCTCGGGAATATCATTTTCGACTTTACCCACCAGGTCTGCGCCAACGTCGGCACCCTTGGTGAATATACCGCCACCGAGACGTGCAAAGATGGAAATCAGCGAGCCGCCGAAAGCCAGACCGACCAGCGCATGGATCGCATCATTGCTGGCGAAATTCATGCCGATGGTGAGGAAAGCGTAGTAGCCGGCAACTCCGAGCAGGGCCAAGCCGACCACCAGCATGCCGGTGATGGCACCGCCCTTGAAGGCGACATTAAGCGCGTTGTTCAGTCCCCCGTTGGCAGCTTCAGCTGTACGGATGTTGGCGCGTACCGATACGTTCATGCCGATGTAGCCGGTCAGACCCGAGAGTATCGCACCGATGGCAAAGCCGACTGCCGTTGGCCATTTCAGAAATATCAGAATGGCGACAAACAGGATGGCACCGACAATGCCGATGGTGGTGTATTGCCGGTTCAGATAAGCACCCGCACCTTCCTGAATTGCGGCGGCAATTTCGCGCATGCGATCATTGCCGGTTGGTTTGCTGATGAGCCATTGTGTTGTTATTGCCCCGTATAACAGTGCCAGGACTGCACACGACAGAGTGAACCATAGACTAGCTGACATAATTTTCCTCCCTAATTTTTATTGCCCGAATAGGACCGGACAAACGTCCTCATACCCGACTGCGGCGCTGCAAGTTGAATAAAAAAAGGGCACTTGAAAGTGCCCGATATTTACATTCAAATTTTAAAATTAGCTAATTTTTTTGTTATTGAGATATTTTTCAGCCGAACATATTGGGGGAGCCCATCCTTGTAGGGAGGATAGTCTTCGCCCTTGATCAGCGGGGTCAGATAGGTGCGGCACTTGGCAGTAATGCCGTAACCGTCCTTGGTGATGAAGTCGCGCGGCATCATTTTTTCCACGTTGGCAACATCCTTGAGTTTGGCCACGCCGATTTTCCATTTATATGGCTTGTCGGAGACACGCACAATTGTCGGCATCACCGAATTGTCACCCTTGATAGCATGTTCTACTGCGGCCTTGCCCAGCGCGTAGGCCTGGTCGACATCTGTCTTGGAGGCGATATGGCGTGCGGCACGTTGCAAGTAATCAGCAACAGCCCAATGGAACTTGTGACCCAATGCTGCCTTGATCATATTAGCCACAACGGGCGCAGCTCCGCCCAACTGGGAGTGGCCGAAAGCGTCTTTTAAGCCCTGGTCTGCGAGGAACTTGCCGTCTTCACCCTGCACACCTTCAGAAACGACGACGGTGCAATAGCCGTGTTTTTTGACCATGCCGTCTACTTTGGCAAGGAAAGTTTTTTGGTTAAAAGGAATTTCCGGGAACAGGATGACGATAGGGATTTCGCATTTTTCATCCGATGCCAGTCCGCCTGCAGCAGCGATCCAGCCGGCATGGCGTCCCATTACTTCCAGGACAAATACCTTGGTTGAAGTCTTGCACATGGAAGCGACGTCAAAGCTCGCTTCGCGTGTGGATACCGCAATATATTTGGCAACAGAACCAAAGCCCGGACAGCAGTCTGTAATGGGCAAATCGTTGTCTACGGTTTTAGGTACATGGATAGCCTGGATGGGGTAGCCCATCTTGTCGGCCAGTTGCGATACTTTCAGGCAGGTGTCGGCAGAATCACCACCACCGTTGTAAAAGAAGTAACCGATATTGTGTGCCTTGAATACGGCAATCAAACGCTCGTACTGTGCAAGGTTGTCGGTCAGGCTTTTGAGTTTGAAGCGGCAGGAGCCGAATGCGCCTGAGGGAGTGTGGCGTAAAGCCGAGATAGCTGTTGCTGATTCTTTGCCGGTGTCGATTAAATCTTCAGTGAGTGCGCCGATGATACCGTTGCGTCCCGCGTAGATTTTGCCAATTTTGTCTTTGTGTTTGCGAGCTGTTTCAATTACACCACAGGCCGATGAGTTGATTACGGCTGTTACACCGCCAGACTGTGCATAAAATGCGTTCTTCTTTGCCATTCTCTTGATACTCCCTGAAAGTTTTATTATCGCCACAATGTCGTGGTAGTTCGGTGTAGCCATGTTTTAAAATTAAAACAGTTTGCTTTCCAATCTTCCCATCGGCACTTTTTTCGACATAACACAGTGCTCTTCAAGGGCAGTGACTGAAAAAACGTTGATGTTGCAGCAGACATATTACCTCTTTCTTTGCACTTCTGAAACCTGCTGAATTAAAAGCCGGAAATATAGCGGGATTGATTCAGATACAATATTGTCATGAAACAAAGCCATCAATGGATTCCTGACGCCCTGCTGAAATCCCCCTTTTTTGCCCCGTTGCACCCGCTGCTCAAACTTATCAAAAGTGCTGATTTTCCGACTTTGCAGGACTGGAATAGTCTTCTCGGCACCAATTATCAGGGCCTGAGTGTGCAAAATGGTCATGCGCTGCGTTTTGTGGCGCAGGAACAGGGGAAGCTGGGCTTTGAGTCACAATATGAGCCGCGCTGTTATCTGAGCGGCGAGGTTCAAACACGTGAAAATAATTGGCATGACCTGTTTAATGCGCTGGTTTGGCTGACATTTCCCAAAGCCAAGGCCGCCATCAATGCCCGGCACTATCAGGCTTTGCTTGACCGTGAGGCTATCCTGGAAAGCCAGCGCGGGAATGTGCGCGATATGGCAACCCTGTTTGATGAATCAGGCATAGTTGTTGTAACGAGCCAAGCCGAGCTTTCCGGATTGCTGTGTGATTTCAAATGGAAAGAGTTGTTCTGGTTAAATCGGAAACGAGCGAGCCAGCAAATGGATTTTTATGTATTCGGTCACGGTTTGTATGAGAAATTGCTTGAACCCTATGTCGGCTTGACTGCACAAGGGTTAGTGCTGCAAGTTGAGGAGGGATTTTTTAAATGGAATTTGCCTAAGAAACTGGCATTTGTGGATGAACAAATTGCAATTTATCTGAGTAATTCAGCACATTGCCGTTCGACTCGAGAATTGAATCCTGTCCCCTTGCTTGGTGTACCGGGTTGGTGGGAAGACAATAAAGCAGAAACCTTCTACGACAATACCAGTTATTTCCGTAGTGGCAGGCGCGTGTCAGTTTAACCAGTTACTCTTCTTTCAATGCCACCGGTCTACCAAAATACCAGCCCTGTCCAAAGTCACATTTCATTTCAACGAGACTTCGATAGATGTCCTCGGTTTCAACTCCTTCCGCCACGACATTCATACCCAGAGAGTGCGCAAGTTTGATGGATGAGCTGACTATCTCATTGCTTTGAGCGGTTGTCAGCATGGTGCTGATAAATGATTTGTCTATTTTCATCGTCGCAATCGGATAACGTTGCAAGGAATTCAGCCCTGAATATCCTGTACCATAATCGTCAAGCGCCAGGCTGCAACCCAGGGCGGTTAATTGACTGAGCAGGCTGTAGGCCTGATCAGGATTTTCAATAAAGATGGATTCGGTGAGCTCCAGCTTAAGTTGCTTGGCCGGAACATCGTATTTCTTCAGCAGGGTGTCCAACTCTATTGTCAGACCATTGCCGACCAGTTGATTGGCCGAAAGGTTTACGCTGATGAAGGGCGTTTCATGTTGAGTGTGTTCCCGCAGTATTATCCAGTCACGGCAGGCACGTTCCAGTGTCCATAGGCCAAGTTCGAGTATTTGTCCGGTACTCTCGGCCATCCACAAAAAATCCAGGGGTGATACCAGGCCATTGGTTGGATGGTTCCAGCGAATCAGCGCTTCGTAACCGGCGACGTTACCCGTGTTCAGGTCGCAGATAGGCTGGTAATAGAGATCAAACTGGTCCTGTTTTAGCGCCTGCGCAATATCATGCGCCAGGGCCAGTTTTTGGGTTACCTCGCCGCGCAGTGAAGCGGTATATTTTTTGGCCTCCTCATGGAAATTTTCTGCTTTAACGCCAGTCGGGTGAGTTTTGCTTCTGTTCTCACGATAACGTTCTAGGATAACCAAAAGCAAGCTGCGAATAATGGGGTCAGTTTTCTCGAGCAAGTTGTTGACCGTTTTGCGCTGAATCGGAATCAGTACGGTTTTTTCGGCGCACTTGGCTGTGGCTGAGCGCGGTTGCGCATCGAGCAGTGCAATTTCGCCAAATATCTCACCGCGTCCAACGTGACCAATCGGCTTGCCATTGCCTTTTGCGGCCATGAAAATATCGACGCTGCCTGATTCGATGATATAGGCACAGTCGCCGTGCGCGCCCTCATGGAAAACAAATTCACCTGTTACGTATACTTCGCGGTTCAGATTTTCCAGCATGAATTAAAGTTTCCTGATGAATTGAGCGTACGTTCTGAATGCTGTTAGCGATGCATCATGATTCTACTATGAGTTTTAGTAACCGGCCGTGGAAGATGTCAATATATTTAATACATACGCTTTGGTTAATGCTGGGCTATTTGTATGCAGCTACTCCTGCCCCGGCAATCTGGCCGTCCTGAAATGATCTTACTCCGCTCACCCCGATACCGCCAATGACAACATCATCACGCAAAATGGGAATGCCGCCATCTGCCGGTATGACACCGGGCAGGGCAAGATGTATCAGGCGACCGCTTAACACGGCGTCTTCTGACGACTTGGTGGGGCGTTTAAAGGCAACGGCCGCTTTGGCTTTCATGATGGCGGTTTCAACGCTGCCGAACTGGGTATCATGCTTGCGCTGCAAATACAATAAATTTCCGCCATCATCAACTATGGCAATCACGACGCCCCAGCAATTGGCCAATGCTTCTGTTTCCGCTGCAGCAGCAATTAGTTTGGCATCATCCAGCGTAAGAATTGGTTTTGTCAGCATGTCTGAATCTCGCATTATAAAAATTTAGGTAATTAGGTTGTTTCGTAACCAGCGTATCCCTGAGACACTTATGGGGTACAGGCATTCACACGGCTTTGGGTTGTGCGATCAGCTTTTTGAATGTCCGCAAGTGTATTTTGCGTGGTTCTTTTAAGACTAGCAAGACCGATCGTGTTTACGTTAAATGCACGTTGTGCGGTAAACAATAGAGTCTTGTAAAACTGCGTCGTAAGATAGCTATCTTGCAAGGTTTTTACCGGCAGTAACCGGCATACCGGCTGGCGAGTGATTTGAACCTGGATGCTAAGTCGGTGACGCGTGTTTATCAGCATTTGCGCATTGCATTGTTTCATATGGCTGAACTTGAAGGTGCTAAACTTCCTGGTGAGATCGAGCTGGATGCGTCCCATTTCGGCGGCGTACGCAAGGGCAACGTGGTCGTGGCGCCAGG